>NZ_BAAGZR010000006.1:0-179088 GCF_054778255.1 Yimella radicis | reverse complement strand
ACCTCATCGCTACCGTCGCCTGGCCGCCACCCACCAAGCACTTCACGACCGTCCCCCGGTACAAGCCCGGCACAGTGTCCCGGAAGTGACGACATTCATGTGTCCCAGAAGTGACGCGTCATGACAGCCGAACCTACTGGCTGCAACCAGTAGGTTCGGCGCCGAGCAGTAGGTTCGCTATTTGGTGAGGGAGACGGTCGTCCCGCCGGAGAACATCGAGTCGTGCAGCTCGAGCTTGGTCGCCTTCGCACCGGCCGGCATGTCGTAGACGAGGGTGCCGGTCAACGTGTTGCCTGGGTTGATCTCCTTCATCCAGATGTCGTTGTTCTTCAGGTATATCGCAGCTGCGGAGTCGGGGCTGAACGAACGACCTTGGTCGTCGGTCAGCTTCTGGTTGCTGTCGAACATGGTCTGCGGCTTGTCGCCGATGTTCTTCACCGTGACCGTGATCAGCACGAACTGCCCCTGCGCCTGCTGGTTCAGGTACTCGTCGCCGATCTGCTTCACGCCAGGCTGCACCTTGGTGACGGTGAACTCGAACTTGCCGTCCCGCACCGGGGTGTTCAGGCCAGGATCCTTCTTCTCCTGCTTCTCGGCCTTCGTCTGCGACGGCTCGGCGGCCGCCTGGGACGAGCGGGCGGAGGACTCCTGGCTCGTACTCGACGAGGTCGACGTCTCGGACGTGGCGGCGTCGGTGCCCTTGCCGCCACCGCCTCCGAGAGCCGACGCCATGGCCCCGAGGAGCACCAGTGCGCCGAGCCCGGTGAGTACCTTGTGACGCAGGAACCAGTTCTTCTTGAGCGGGTTGGCGTACGGCGGCGCCGGCGGCAGGTTGCCACCCTGACCGTACGGCGAGGGCTGCTGCCCGTGCCACTGCTGGCCGTTCGTGTTGTGGTTCGGGTTGTACTGCGGCGCACCGTTGTTCATCGGCTGCTGGTCGTTCATGGTGGGTCCTTTCCAAGGTTCTTCGTCGATGTTCCAAGTGGACGACGGCAGGCCCCTTCTCCACTTCCACCGCACGGCTGCAGCCGCCTCCCCCGATCGATGGAGCTTCGGCGCCGGCGTCGATCCGATCGGTGGAACCGACTGTGGGTGCTCTCCCATAGGTTGTGCGCATGATGTCGTCCACCGACCCCATGAGCGCTCGTGGCGACGGGTGCGGACGACGTCGCTGGTGGTCGTGGCGTTCTTCTCCACCACATTGGCGATCGCCTACAACGACCTTCGCCGCGTCGGCGCGACCGATTCGGAACAAGTCGCGACGACCTCCGATTGGACCTTGCTCGCCTGGCTCGTCGGCGTGGTCCTCGGCATCCTGCTCATCTGGCGGCGCCGGTGGCCATGGCAGCTCTTCGGCGCCTACTGCGTAGCCACCATCGCCCTGCCGATCGACGGATTCCTGCCTCTCGCAGGCCTTTTCACGGTGCTGCTCATCGCACGCCGGCGCGAACACGTCCTTGCGGCCATCGCAGCGGCATCGCTCGCGGTCGCCGTTTCGGTGTACCGCGACGTCACCGACGGCGTCCCTGAGGTCTCTTCCTTCTGGCGACTGTTCTTCCGGTACGAGGCCGGCGTCGCGTTTCCGTGGTGGTTGATCGCGCTCATCACGACCGTCCTGGTCGCCGTCGTCGGACTGTTGGTCGTGTTCACCCGCAACCGGCGAGCGCTCGACACCAGCACGCTCAAGGAACAGATCGCGCACACCCAGATCGACCGGTTGAGCGAGGAGGTGGCCCGCCGGGCGGAGCGTGAACGCATCGCCCGTGAGGTCCATGACGCGCTCGGCCACCGCCTGTCGCTGCTCAACCTGCACGCCGGCGCTCTGGAGATGGCGGCGGGCAACAACCCGAAACTCGCTCAGAGTGCGCGGGTGGTGCGCGAGAGCGCTCAGCAGTCGATGGCCGACCTGCGTTCGTTACTCGGGCTGCTACGCGAACCCGGCGACCCCGACGTGAGCAAGGCGCTGCTCACCCTCAGCGACCTTCCCGGGCTCATCGACGAATCTCTTGCGGCCGGAAGCCCGGTTGCGTCCTCGATCTTCATCGACGAGTCGGCGCCGCTGGACGAACAGGTCAGCCACACCGTCTTCCGGATCACCCAGGAACTGCTCACCAACTCGCGCAAGCACTCGCCCGGTGCGCCCATCCGGCTGCACCTCGACGCACGGCCGGCCCGCGGCATCGAGATCTCAACGACCAACCGCCTGCGTCCCGGTGCCGCATCCGCGTTCCGCCCCGGCAACGGGCTCACCGGCATCCACGAACGCGTCACCCGATGCGGGGGCGAGTCGTGGGCATGGGTGGACGACGACGCCTTCCGGGTGTTGGTGCGGCTGCCGTGGCAGTTCCGCCCGGCCGAACTGAAGGTGGGCCGATGAACGACCTCCGCCCGATCAGGTCCTGATCGTTGACGACGACGCGATGGTCGTGTCGGCCCTGCAAGCCATCATCGGCATGCCCGACGACATCGACGTGGTCGCGACCGCGTCCGACGGTGACGAGGTGGTCGACGCGATCCACCGCCACCATCCGGACGTCGTCCTGCTCGACGTCCGGATGAAGCGGCAGGACGGTCTGGTCACCACCGCGCAGATCCAGCGGCTGACCCACCCGCCGCGAGTGATCGTGCTGACCACCTGGGACACCGACGACATCGTCCAGCGAGCCATCGCCGCAGGCGCCGCCGGTTTCCTGCTCAAGACCGCCGACCCGGCCGACATCATCGCCGCGGTGCGCAATGTGCACCGCGGTCAGGGCGCGCTCGCCCCCGGCAAGGTCGGCTACGTCTTCGGGCTGGTCAACGAAGGCCGTACCGACCGCGACGCCGCACGAACCTCGATGTCCGCACTCAGCGAGCGCGAGCACGCGGTGGTCGTCGAGGTGGCCCGTGGGCTGTCCAACGCCGAGATCGGACGCACGCTCTATCTCGGCGAAGCCACCGTCAAGACCCACCTGGCGAACGCGCAGCGCAAACTCGGTGTCGGCGGACGCGTCGAGGTGGCGGTGATCGTCACCAAGGCCGGTCTGGTCTGAAATCAGACCGCGATCGGGGCCACGATCACGCCCCTCGGGTCGTAGGTCGATCGCACCGGCCGCCACCGCGAGTAGTTGCCGGCGAGGTAGCGCTGCATCGACGTCCCGGCCTCAAGGTAGTTGACGTACCCGCCGCTGGAGTAGGGACGCATCGCGGTGTGGGCCTGGCCGATCCAACGGTAGGCAGAGGTGTAACCGGTGCCGCCGACGTACCACTGGACGGTCGCCATGTGAGAACGCCATGGGAAGGTCGTCGCCGATGCGGAGGGCCAGGACGGTGCGCCGGTCAACGGATCAATGATGGCCACGCCCCGTCCCCCCGCCTGGGACCGAGCACGCAACGTGCCCAGCAGCGCGGTCGCGGCGGCCGTGCTCATTCGCGGCAGGACGTCGGAACCGGCCGCCCAGGCCTGACGAGGCGACGTCGTCCCACCACCGAACCAGCGTGCTGCTTCGAGGTATGACATCTGGCGATAGGACGAGGAGCTCGGACGGATACCGATCGCCGAGATGAGCGCGGACGCCGCATCTCGTTCGTCCCCCGCTTCGTGCCGCGCAGGTCGAGGACGATCGTCCCGGACGCTGCCGACGCACCGACGTACGAGTGGCCGCCCGCTCGCGCAGAGACCTTTAGTCCATAGCGGCGCGCAAACGCGAGCGTCTGCTGGATGTCGGCCTGCCCGGTCGGCCGCACCACCGCCAGCGGAGTCGCGCCGTCGTAGCGGGTGTTGAAGATCAGCTTGCCGGACGCGTACCCGGTCGAGCCCGGACGGTGGACCGGCCCGGTGACCGCACGGTCGAACGCAGCCCAGTCAGGCACGGCAGAGCTCAGCGCAGTGGCCGGCGACGCGACGACCGGGGTGATGACGGCGCCGGCAGCGGCACCGAGGACGGAGCGGCGAGTGATGTTCATGACTGATGGGCCCCCGAACTGCGAACCAGGTTGGTTTCACGTCGGTAACCACCGTCCTCGCCTCAGCGCGAATCCGCCATGGGTAGCTCTGCCCGGAAAGGAGTCCTTCAGGACTTGGACTTCCGCATGCGACTCCAGACCTTGTCGATGTCCGCCATCGGGTCGTTGCCCTCGCGCACCTGCTTGGCCGACCGGATCATCGCCGCGTCGTAGGCCTTCCGGGCGTAGCGCTTGGCGTTGTACGCGGCAACACCGTCGGAGTCGGTGAGCACGATGAAGCGACGGTTGCGGACGCCCTCCAACGCCTTGGACGCGACCTCGTCGGCGGACCGCGGGGCCTGCGCGATGAGCCTGACGGCGGTCTCCTCCATGTCGACGTCCTTGCCCTGCAACGATTCTGCGAGGTTGGTGCGGAAGAACGACGGGCAGATGACCGATACGTCTATGCGGTCGGGGGCAAGTTCGTGGCGCAACGTCTCCGAGACCGCGACGACCGCGGCTTTCACCGCGTTGTAGGACGCCATGCTCGGTGCGTGCACGAGTCCGGCCAGAGACGCGGTGTTCACGATGTGCCCGCCGCCCGCCTCCTTCATCATCGGCACGAAGGTGCGGCAGCCGCGGACGACACCGAGCAGATTGATGTCGATGATCCACTGCCAGTTCTCGATCGACTCCACGTCGATGCGTCCGCCGGCTGCGACACCGGCGTTGTTGAACAGCAGATCGAGCCCACCCCAGGTCGCCTCCACCCAGTTGCGGGTCTCGTCCCAGCCCTCGTCGGAGCGCACGTCCAGCTGCCGATACTCGACGCCGGCCGGCAGCACGCCTTCGGGCGCGAGTTCATGGACGTCGACGACCAACACCTTGGCGCCCTCGGCGGCAAGGATCTTCGTCATCGCCAGGCCGAGTCCGGAGGCACCACCGGTGACCAGGGCACGCTTGCCGGCGAAGGACTGTGGTTCACGGCGTAGAGGATTCTTCATCAACCCGACGCTACCGGTGAGTACCCGCGTGCGTCCGTCGGTCAGCTCTCCAACATCGCACGGATGTCGGCGGCGGTGATCGCGCCGGACGCACCCTCGCCGCCGTCGACGACCCGGGCGAACAGGTCGCGCTTGCGCTCCTGCAGGGCGACGACCTTCTGCTCGATGGTGCCCTGGGAGACCAGGCGGTAGACCATCACCGGCCGGTCCTGGCCGATGCGGTGCGCGCGGTCGATCGCCTGCGCCTCGGCAGCCGGGTTCCACCACGGGTCGAGGACGAAGACGTAGTCGGCCTCGGTGAGGGTGAGCCCGACACCACCGGCCTTCAGCGAGATCAGGAAGGCTGCGGAGTCGCCGTCCTTGAAGTCGTCGATGACCTTCTGCCGGTTCGTGGTCGAGCCGTCCAGGTAGTTGGTGGTGATCCCGGCCTCGGTCAGCGCGGACTCCACCAGACGCAGGTAGGAGGTGAACTGGCTGAAGACCAGTGCTCGGTGGCCCTCCGCCGACAGTTCCTGCAGCTGGTCGATGAGGAAGGCGATCTTCGCGCTCGGCTCGCGCGAGGAGTACTCGGCGTCGACCAGGCGCGGGTCGAGCGACAGCTGGCGCAGGCGGGTCAGCGACGACAGGATCGCGATCCGGTTCGCGTCCGGGTCGTCGAGCAGGCCGAGGATGCGCTGGCGTTCGCGCTGAAGGTGCCTCTTGTAGTACGCCTCGTGCTTAGTGGTGAGCGAGATCTCCTGCAGCTGAACCTGTTTCGGCGGCAGGTCGGCCGCAACGACCTCCTTGGTTCGGCGCATCATCAGCGGCTTGATCCGGCGTCGCAACTGCTCGAGCTTCTCCGGCTCGACACCCGACTCGATCGGCTTGCGATAGGTGTTGCCGAAGAGTTCGGGCTTGGGAAACAGTCCGGGCGCGGCCAGGGCGAGCATCGACCACAGGTCCATCAGCGAGTTCTCCAGCGGAGTACCGGTGATCGCGAGAGTGAAGGGTGCACGCAGTCGCTTGGCCGCGTGGAAGGTCTTGCTCTGATGGTTCTTGATGAACTGTGCCTCGTCGAGGATGAGCCCGCGCCAGGAGAGCGACTGGAACTCCTCGGCGTCCAGACGAAGCACGGTGTACGACGTCACCACGACCGCCGCTCCGGCAACCGTGTCCCGCAACGGTTCTCCACGCTTGGACGCGGTGCGCTGCACGGCGACGACGGGCATCCCGGGAACGAAGGTCGCAGCCTCCCGCACCCATGTCCCGACCATCGACGACGGCGCGACGACAAGCACGGGAGCCGTGAGTTCGCCGGCCTCGTGGGCTCGCGCGATCATCGCGAGTGCCTGAACGGTCTTGCCCAGGCCCATGTCGTCGGCAAGAATGCCGCCGAGCTGGGCGTCCCAGATGCTCGCGAGCCAGTGGTAGCCGTCCACCTGGTACGGACGCAGGGTGGCGGTGAAGCCCTGCGGCGCGACCGGCGGCTCGCCCTTGCCGACCGATTCCAGGCGGGCGACCCGTTCGGACCAGGCAGCTGACGCGCTGGTGACGACGCCGAGTTCGACCAGTTCGTCCCAGTAGCCGAGCTGGAACTTGTTGAGCTGCAAACCGCTCGAACGGCGATCGGACAGCTCGCGCGCCTCGGTGATGAGGGACGAAAGTCGTTGCAGTTCGGGGTGATCGAGCGAGAACCAGGTGCCGGAGTCGAGGAGCAACAACTCCTCGCCGCGGGCCAAGGCACGGAACAGCGGCTCGAAGGGCACCTTCTCGCCGCCGACGCTGACCTCGACGCGCAGGTCGAACCAGTCGATGTCGTCGGAGTCGTCCGCACCGATCTCGATCAGTGGGTCGTCCTGGGCCTCTTCGAACACCGGCAGATCATCGGCGCGCTCGACGATCACCAGGTCGTGGCGGTCGAGTTCATCGAGGAGGTTGGTGAAACGCACCGCAGCGAAGTCGGTGAAGATCTCGCGGTCCTTCGGCCACCACCCGATGCCGCCGATCGCCTCGAGCAGCGACGCCTTGCGCAGCAGGGGCTCCAACTGCTCGACGAGCACCCGTTCGTTGTGCCGGTCGCGCCCGCTCCAGGGTGTGGCGTCCAACGCCATCGTGTGCAGTTCGCCGCCGGGGTACCGGACACCGGTCGAGACGAGGACGGCCGTGCCGGACTCCCGTTCCACCTTCAGGTGCAGCCGCAGCGGCTCGACCAGCGCCAGGCGGGGCTTCCCTACCGACCCGCCGGCCACCACCCCGTATCGACGGGCGAGCTTGGGCAACTGAGCGACACGGAAGGACTCGGCGAGGGACTCGGGCACGGTCACCGGTCCGTTGGCCGACAGCCACTGCGCCATGGACGACATCGGCCGGTCGAGGCCGGCGAGCACCACATCGTGATCGCTGATGATGACCAGACCATGCGCCGGGTCACCGATCAGCACCAGCCGGCCGTGCCGGTGCAGGTCGATCTCGGTGCGACCGATCAGCTCACCGTTCGGGCCGTCGGAGAATCGGACGTCGGTACGCACCGGCGTCGCGAGCAGTTCGATCGAAGCGTCCGGGTGGGCGAACGCGGGCAGCAGTTCGACACCGGCGGCGACAGCCAGTTGAAGGTCGTCCCAAATTCCGCCCCCGAGTTCATCCAGCATCAACCGCGGGGCGCGGGTCATCACGCCGCCGGCACCGCGCCATCGTTCGAGCAGCCGGGTGAGGGCCTGCGCCTGCTCGGGCACGAAGAAGCGGCGTCCGGAGGAACGGGCGTCGGTGCGGACGTCGGTCCACTCGATCGACATGTTCCAACGACCGGTCTTCCCGCGGCGGCACGGAATCAGTTCGAAACGGGTACGCGGGGAGGAGTCGGTGCCGGACCGCGGCGCCATGATCGGTGCGATGCGCAAACCCAACGCGTCCGCGTCCGTGAAGGTCTGGGACGCCTCGTCGTCGCCCAGGAATCGGTCGGAGAACTCGCGCCAGTTGGCGTCGCCGGTCGGTGTCGGTTGCAGCGCACCACCGAGCGCTTCGCGACCCGACATCACCATCGAGGCGACGTGCTTGCACGCCTCCTTGACCGGGCAGGAGCACCTCGAACGCCAGTCGCGGGGTGGCGCGCCCACCTTCGGGACGGTCAACATTGCCGTGTACGGCCGCACGTCGCCGCCGTTCACGGTGCCGATCAGCAGGCGCCCGTTGTCACCGACGTTGATCGACTCGACGCGTTCGGCGTCGACGTACCCGAGCGCTCGCTCGTAGGCGAAGCGGCCCACGTGCTCGATCACGTCGTCGTCGCTCACCTGGGCCAACCAGGCCGCGCCGCGTACCTGGAGCCGAGGGGAAGTGACCATCGTCCGAAAATAACCCGTGCCGCCCGCTTCCGGAAATCCCTGGGTGCCGGCGATCAGTCGGTGGGCACCTTCTCCAGGTCCTTGAGCCAGACGGTGGCGTTGCCGTCGGACGGCGCGCGCCAGTCACCGCGCGGTGAGACGGACCCGCCGGCCATCACCTTCGGCCCGTTCGGCAGCGCCGATCGCTTGAACTGGCTGAACGCGAAGAAGCGCTTGATGAACACCTCGAGCCAGGACCGGATCTCCGGCAGGTCGTACGCGATCCGCTTGTCCTGCGGGTATCCCGCGGGCCACTCACCGGTCGTGTCGTCGTGCCACCCGTGCCAGGCGAGGAAGGCGATCTTGCTGGGTCGGTAGCCGTAACGGAGCGTGTAGAAGATGTTGAAGTCCTGCAGCGCATACGGTCCGATGGCCTCCTCGGTCGACTGCGGCTTGTCGCCCTCCTTGCTGGGCACGAGTTCGGGGCTGATCTCCTGATCGACGATCGCGGTGAGCACCTCGCCCACCTCGTCGGTGAACAGTTCGTGCGCGACGACCCAGCGAATGACGTGCTGGATCATCGTCTTCGGGATACCCGAGTTGACCGTGTAGTGCGACATCTGGTCGCCGACGCCGTAGGTGCACCAGCCGAGCGCCAGCTCGGACAGGTCGCCGGTGCCGAGGACGATTCCGTTCTCCTTGTTGGCGATCCTGAACAGATAGTCGGTCCGCAGGCCGGCCTGCACATTCTCGAAGGTGACGTCGTAGACCGGCTTGCCCTCGCCGAACGGATGACCGAGGTCCTTCAGCATCTGGGTGGCGGTCGGCCGGATGTCGAGTTCGGTGAAGGTGACGCCAAGTGCCTCGCCGAGCTTCCAGGCGTTGGTCTTGGTGGAGTCGGACGTCGCGAACCCGGGCATCGTGTAACCGAGGATGTCGGTACGCGGGCGCCCCATCCGGTCCATCGCCCGCGCGGCCACGATCAAGGCGTGGGTGGAGTCGAGACCGCCACTCACGCCGATGACGATCTTCGGGTTGCCGATCGCGCGCAGGCGCTGGACGAGGCCGGCCACCTGAATGTTGTAGGCCTCGTAGCAGTCGAGGTCGAGGCGGGCGGGGTCGTCCGGCACGAACGGGAAGCGGTCGACCTTGCGCAGCAGGCCGATGTCGCCGGCGGGCGCCTTGAGTTGGAAGTCGACGGTGCGGAACTCCAGTACCCGGTCGGTGTAGGTGCGCGCGTTGTCTCCGATCGACCCGTCGCGCTGCCTGTCCTGCCGGATGCGGTCGAGGTCGATGTCGACCACGGTCCGACGCGGGCCGTCCGGGAAGCGCTCGGTCTCACCCAGCAGGTCGCCGCACTCGTAGACCATCGTCATGCCGTCCCAGGACAGGTCGGTGGTCGACTCCCCGACCCCGGACGCTGCGTACAGGTAGGCGGTCAGGCAGCGAGCCGACTGGGCGCGCACCAGCAGATGACGGTCCTCGGCTCGGGCCACGGTGATCGGGCTGCCGGAGATGTTCGCCAGGACGCTCGCGCCGGCCAGCGAGGCGATGGACGACGGCGGGACCGGCACCCACATGTCCTCACAGACCTCGGCGTGCACGACGAGCCCGGGCACGTCGGTCGCATTGAAGAGCAGATCGGGACCGAAGGGAATCTCGTTGTCCCCTAAACGGATCGACTCACCGATCTGATCATCGCCGGGCGCGAAGTGGCGCTTTTCGTAAAACTCGCGGTAGTTCGGCAGATAGGACTTCGGGGCGACGCCGAGGATCTCACCGCCGTGGATGACGACGGCGCAGTTGTACAGGCGCAGACCCTTGCGCAAAGGCGCGCCGACGATGACCAACGGTCGCAGTCGCCTGGTCGCGTTCGCGATGGTCGCGAGCGCGTCTTGGACCGCCTCCAGCACCGGGTCCTGCAACAGCAGATCCTCGATCGCATAACCGCTCACGCAGAGTTCGGGGAAGATCGCGACGGCGACTCCCTCCGCATGGACAGCTTTGAGTTCCTTGACGATCGACGCCGCGTTGGTCGCCGGTTCGGCGATCGCGGTCGGGACCGTGCACGCCGCGACGCGTGCGTAACCGTGGGCGTACGCCGACCAGAAGTCCGTGCTCGAAGCCATGCGGAGAGTCTGCCAGTCCGACGCCCCACACCCGCGTGGAGCCGCTCATCGACGCACCGGCACCGCTCGGCGAGACAAGCGCCCCCGTGTGACCTGGCTCACTTACGCTCGCGAAATGACCGAGCCGTCCGCGCAGCTGTCCCACACCCACGGCGAGACCGACACTCCGCTGATCGAGCAGACGATCGGCGACAACTTCGACGCGACCGTCGCGAGCTTCGGCGATCGGGGAGCCCTGGTCGACGTCGCACAGGGCAAACGCTGGACGTACGCCGAACTGCAGTCGGACGTCGATCGGTTGGCCCGCGCGCTGCTCGCCGCCGGCGTCGCCAAGGGTGACCGCGTGGGCATCTGGGCACCGAACCGCAGCGAGTGGGTCCTGGTTCAGTACGCGACCGCGAAGATCGGCGCGATCCTGGTCAACATCAATCCCGCCTACCGTGCACACGAGTTGAAGTACGTGCTGAAGCAGGCCGGCATCTCCTATCTGTTCGCGGTCAGCGAGTTCAGGACCAGCAACTACGCACGGATGGTGCAGGGCGTGCGGCACGACTGCCACGATCTGATGGACGCGATCTACTTCGAGACCCCGGAGTGGGACGCCCTGCTGGCCCAGGCGGACGACGTCACCCCGCAAGCGCTCGCCGACGTCCAGTCGGGCCTCGACAACAACGACCCGATCAACATCCAATACACCAGCGGCACAACAGGATTCCCGAAGGGTGCGACGCTGAGTCACCGCAACATCCTGAACAACGGTTTCTTCGTCGGAGAAACCTGCCGCTACACCGAGCAGGACCGGGTGTGCATCCCGGTGCCCTTCTACCACTGCTTCGGCATGGTGATGGGCAACCTTGCGTGCACCAGTCACGGCGCCTGCATGGTCATCCCGGCGCCTGCGTTCGACCCGGCCGCCACTCTTCAGGCGACCCAGGACGAGAAGATCACCAGCCTGTACGGCGTCCCGACCATGTTCATCGCCGAGTGGGGTCTGCCGAACTTCGCCGACTACGACCTGTCGAGCGTCCGTACCGGCATCATGGCCGGCTCACCGTGCCCGGCGGAGCTGATGAAGAAGCTCATCGCCGCCGGCATCGAGCAGATGACGATCTGTTACGGCATGACCGAGACCTCGCCGGTCAGCACGCAGAACCGCACCGACGACACCTTCGAACAGAAGGTCGGCACCGTCGGACGCGTGATGCCGCACCTGGAGATCAAGATCGTCGACCCCGTCACCGGTGAGACCCAGCCGCGCGGCAGCAGCGGCGAGTTCATGACCAAGGGCTATTCGGTGATGCTCGGCTACTGGGAACAGCCGGACAAGACCGCCGAGGCCATCGAGGACGGCTGGATGCACACCGGCGACATCGGCGTGATGGACGACGCCGGCTATGTGCAGATCAGCGGCCGGATCAAGGACATGGTGATCCGCGGCGGCGAGAACATATATCCGAGGGAGATCGAGGAGTTCCTCTACACCCACCCCGACATCGTCGACGCACAGGTGATCGGGGTGCCGGACGAGAAGTACGGCGAGGAGTTGTGCGCCTGGATCCGCCTGAGGCAGGGCGCCGAGCCGATCACCTCCGAGTCGTTGAGGCAGTTCTGCTCCGGCCAACTGGCTCACTACAAGATCCCGCGTTATGTCGAACTCGTCGACGAGTTCCCGATGACCGTAACGGGCAAGGTACGCAAGGTCGAGATGCGCGAGACGACCGCCGCGAAGCTCGGCCTCGGCGGAGGGTGACCACTTTTTTTCGGATAGTGCTTGTTCCCCAAAATATCAATGCGGAAGATCTCGGTACGAGACGATGATCGTTGCGTAATACGGTGAGGGATCGTGGCCGCTCGCAAGGGGGACGACGGGGTATGAGCTGGGGAAAGATTCGGGGTGCACCCCGGCGCCTGCCCGCCGACGAACACGACCTGTTCGACTCCTCGATCGACGTCGCGGCACGCACTGCCTGGTTGCTGAGGGTCAGCAGAATGGCCTCACCGTGGGGAGCCCGCACCGCGGACTCGTTCGTCCATCGTCTCGCCGAGGTCGGCTACCGGATCAAGCATGGGTCACAGGTATCGCATTGGGAAAGCGGACGTTTCACCGCTCCGCTCGCTCTGGTCGCTGCCTACGAACGCGCGCTGAGCCTGGCACCCGCCGAGTTGCTCGGAGCCGTCGCGAGCATGCAGCAGACCTACCGGGTGGCGGTGGCCGAGCCGATCCCCGACGACCGTGACCAACTCTTCACGCAGAACTCGATGCTCAACGAGGCGATCGCGGAAGGCAGGGCCACCGGTCACGACTGGTTGACCCTGGTCATCCTCATCACCGACCCCCGCATCACCCCTCCGCCGCGCGGCACAGCGCGAATGATGGCACACGGTCTGACAACCGAGATGCTGCGGGCGGGACATTTCGACTACTCCTCGCGTTGGGCGGCGTTGTCGATCCTGCTCGGCGACAGCCTCTACCAGGAGCTGGCGGAGCAGGAGATCGTCGCGGTCGCGCAGCAGCCCGGGGCCCCGTTGGCCCGCAATGCCTGGGACGCGTTGTCCCAATCGACCCGCAAGGGTGTCGCCGCAACCCTCATCGAGCAGTTCGTGCCCGGCGACGACGAACGGGTGCTCGGCGTCTCGTTCGGTCTGGCGACCATGATCGGCCGGCGTCAGCTCGGCGCCCAGGATGTCGAGGCCTTGCAGGACCGGCTCCGGGTGATGGCCCGGGAAGGATCCCAACAGGATCGCGACATCGCTTACAGCCTGGCGGGTCGGCTCGGCGGACGCACGATGGCCGCGGTCGGCCACCCACCACCGACACAGTGGAGTCAACGCGGCTTCGTCGAGCGCCCGCCGCACTACGACGATTACCTCGCCGCCGTCCGCGAGACCTCCGGCTTGGACGACGACCCGATCATCGACCGCCTCCTGCAGGAGGCGCTGTCGAACCTGTGGCTGGAGAAGCGACAGTTGGCGCAGGAACTCATCGGTGCCAGCCCCTACCGGGACGCCGTGGCACGCACCGCGATCCATGTGGCGACGACGTCCGCCGTCTGCCAGGCGCGTCGCAGCGCCTCGAACCTGTTGCGGCAGCTGACCCCGGACGACCCATCGTTGTTACGCCGGTTGCTGTTCGCGACCGACCCGAAGGTGGTCTCGGACGGACTGATCGCGATCGGACGTGGTGGCGTACTCGATCCGGCAGCCTTGGCTCCCTTCCTCGATGACCCGACGACGCGGGAGGACGCTCTGATGGCCGCCGGAATGCTCGGCCACACGGGCGTCGCGGCGACGGACGAGGAGCAGGTCGCAGCCGACTGGTGGGCTCGCGGAGGCGGACGACGCACGACTCCGGGCACCCCGGTAGGCGGCTGACGCAGGTCAGATCCGCCCACGACACCGTCGATGCCGGTCGTTCCGTCAGGCTTGCGAATATCGTCCTCGCGGACGCGCAGCCAGGCGTTCTCATAGATCGGGCGGCTGTCGAGTTGCTCCCAGCTCATCGAAACGATCAGCGCCTCCCGCGCTCGACGAACTGCGGTGCTTCCCGCTTCAGGCCCGCTGCCCGGGCGATCTTCGCGTTGCGGCCGAACAGCAGTTTCACCTGCTCGCGTCGCTCAGCCGCGAAGGTGCGCCGGGCCGACGAACTGTGGTGCTTGTCGAACAATCGCTTGGCGGCGGCGAGGGCGTCCGGCGATTTCGTCGTCAGCGTGCGCGCCAACTCGAACGCGGCCCCGCGCGGGTCGGCCGCGACGGTGCCGGCGAGACCGAGGTCATGGGCGTCCTGACCGCTGAGCACCTCGGCGGTCATCGTCAGTCGCTTCGCGGTCTCCACCCCGACCAACTCCGAGAGCGAGCGCACCCCGCTCATATCCGGGATGAGGCCCCACTTCCCTTCCAGCACAGACCATTTGGCGTCCGGCGTCGTGATCCGGAAGTCGGCGGCGAGCGCGATCTGGATGCCGCCGCCGTAACAGTGGCCGTGCACGGCGGCGATCACCGGGACGGGGACACGTCGCCAGGCCCAGCACGCCTCCTGGAACACATTGGTGCCCCGCCATGGCACCGGCACCAGACCCACGGGGATCTGCCAGGGCTTCTTGGACACCGAGCCGAAGTCGAGTCCGGCGCAGAACGCGTCACCGTTTCCGCTGATCACGACGGCGCGCAGCGTTCGGTCCTTGCGCAGCCGGTGCGCGGTGGATGCCAGATCGCGCAGCATCTCGAAGGTGAGGCCGTTGTACTTGTCCGGGCGATCGAGGCGGACGTCGGCGATGCCGTCTCGGACGGTGCAGCTGATCAAGGAGGTCACACGCTCACGCTACTTCGCCGCGGCCCGACACCTGCGGGAATGCTGCGGCCCGTGAGACGTTGGACGAACAGAACCCGATTTCAAGGAGGGCCGGCATGGCCACCACCACCCTGACCACCGAGAACTTCGTCGAGACCATCCAGAACAACGACATCGTTCTCATCGACTTCTGGGCCGACTGGTGCGGCCCGTGCAAGATGTTCGCTCCGGTGTACGACGCCGAATCGAACAAGCACGAGGACATCGTCTTCGGCAAGGTCGACACAGAGGACCAGCGCGAACTCGGCGGCGCAATAAACATCAGCAGCATCCCGACCGTCATGGCCTTCCGTGAGGGCGTGATGGTGTTCAGCCAGTCCGGTGCGATGCCGCCGGCGATGCTGACCGATCTGATCAAGCAGATCCGCGATCTGCCGATGGAGAAGATCCACGCCGAGATCGCCGAGCAGCAGGCCGCCGAGGGCGACGCCGCCCAGCAGTAATGACTCAGTAATGACTCACTACTGACTCATTACTGACTTACTACTGACTCGATCAGTTGAACGCCGCGGCCTTCGGGTTGCGGCGTTTGCTGCATCCGGCTACTCAGGTCCGCCCGGATTGCAATAGGCGCTCACGACCTGGTCCATCGGGACGACCATCCGCCAGGTTTCCAGGTTCCAGGTCGCTTTGGATCGGGCGTAACGCCAGTGACAGGCGAACTGGCGTTGCATCGACACTGTGTCGGCCCGCGGCTCACGCCTGGCGACCTCCGCCCAAGCAGCCGCCTCCTTCTCCTCCCCCAGCACGGCGCGTCCGGCGCCGGTGGGCGTGACGATCAGGTCGTCACCGTGCCGTCCGGGCCGCCAGGTGAGCGTGCCGATGTAGGGCGGACCCGGCTGCGGTGTGCTCGTCGATGTCGTGGCCGGCGACGGCCGGCTCGAACTCGACGTCGAGCTCATGGTGGACCTGTTCGGGGAGGACGTGGTGGTCGGCTCGGTGCTCGAGCAGCCGGTACACAGCAGCGCGACTGCGAGGACGACGACCCGGCGCACGGTCTCAACTACGCGATGTCGGGCGGCGCAGGACTCGCAACGAACCATGCACCTCGACCTGCTCGAAGCCGTCCGTGAGCGCCGACTGCACCACGTGCCAGGGCGCCTGGCCACCGTCGGCAGGGTCGGGGAAGACGTCGTGCACGAGCAGCAGACCGCCGGGGACGAGGTGCTGCGCGAACGCGCGGTAGTCGTGCTGCGCGGTCTCCTCGGTGTGGTTGCCGTCGAGGAAGAGCACTTCGAGCGGTGTCGCCCACCAGGCGCCGACCACCCGGGTGTCGGCGACTACGGCACTCAGCACGTCGGCGTACTCGTCGAGCACCGGGCGGAAGGTGGCGAAAGTGTCAAGGCGTCCGGATCGTTCGTCGACCATCGACTCGTCGTGCCACTCCCAGCCGGGCTGGTTCTCCTCGGACCCGTGGTGGTGATCGACAGTGACCAGCCGGGCACCGGCCTGCCGTGCCGCGTCCGACAACAGAAGGGTCGACTTGCCGCAGTACGTACCGATCTCGAGCCAGACGTCGGGCTTGGCGGCAAGCGCGGTGGCATGCAGCGCCTCGCCCTCGTCGTCCGGCATGAATCCCTTGGTCGCGTCGACCGCCGCCCGCAGTTGCTCCGAGATCAACTCGCCGCTCCTTCGATCGCGCCGCCCCAGCCACTCCAACCACCGGCATCACGAAACAGCGAGGCTCCCCCGGTGGCTTGTCCTAGCGCGTCGGCCGCGAGCAGGACGGCCGCGGCCGACCAGGTGGTCTGTTCCACCGGCCAGACCTGCTCGTTCGGAATGTTCATGCCGGTCCAGTAACCACCGGTCTCCTCGTCGAAGAGGAACTGCACGTCATTGAAAAGCTCTGTGGCACGGTCGGATTCACCGATTGCATCCAGAGCTGCGACGAGCTCGACGGTCTCGGCCGCGGTCACCCACGGCTCGTCGGCCACACAACGGATACCGCGTCCGGGCCATCCGAAGGTCTCCCAGCCGGAGTCGATCAGCCGCGCGGCAGCTTCGTCGCGCACGGCCCCGGTGAGCACCGGGTAGTACCAGTCCATCGAGTATCGACTGCGATCCTCGAACACCTCGGGCGAGTTACGGATCGCGTCCCGCAGCCCACGACCGGCGGCCCGCCAGCGCGGGCGGTCGTGACCCAGCGTCTCGGCGATGAGACAGGCGCATTCGATGGCCTGCAGGGTGCTGCACGAGCCGGTGAGCAGCGCCTGGTCGTCCCATTCCCGCTCGACGTTCATCGCCCAGGAGATCGCGCCGGACGCAAGCTGTCCACGCACCACGAAGTTGATCGCCGCTTCGACCGTCGGCCAGAACCGCGCCAGCGTCGCGCTGTGTCCGGTGACCAGGTAGTAGTGCCAGACACCGACCGCGATATAGGCGCACTGGTTGGTGTCGGCTGCGGCTTCCTCGACGACGCCGGCGGTCTGCTTCATCGGCCAGGATCCGTCGGGCCGCTGGGTACGCGCCGACCACAGGTAGGCCCGGATCGCCTCGTCGTGACGACCGGCCACGGTCAGACCCATCGCGGCCTCGACGTGATCCCAGGGGTCGAGGTGACCGCCGCGGAACCACGGCAGCGCACCGTTCGGATCCTGTTGCGAAGCAATGAAATCGCCGATCCGGACGACGCGCTCGTGGGTGAGCGCGTCGTGCAGCGAGAGGTCGCGTGCGGGTGCCGTCATGAATGCTCCGGCTTGCGGAGGTAGACCACGAAACTCTTGCCGAGCACCGGGTCGAGCGACTTCTCGGCGAGCCGGGTGACCAGCGGCGCGCTCATCATGTCCCAGACCAACAGGCGGTGGTACGTCTTCGTCGCGAAGTTGTCGTTGTCGCTGCCGACCGCGCACTTCAGCCACCAGTACGGGGCGTGCAACGCGTGCGCGTGGTGCTGCGCGTACGGCTGGAATCCGGCGCGGGTGAGCCTGTCGACGAGTTCGGACGCCTTGTAGATACGGATGTGTCCGCCCTCGACCTCGTGGTACTCATCGGAGAGCTTCCAACAGACCTGCTCGGGCCAGTTGCGCGGCACGGTCACGGCGACCAGACCACCGGGTTTGGTGATCCGGAACAGTTCGGCCATCACGGCCTCGTCCTCATGGATGTGCTCGAGGATCTCCGAGGCGATCACCCGGTCGAAGCTGCCGTCCTCGAACGGCATCGCGCGGGCGTCGCCGGCCTGCACTTGGGCGATGGCTGGGAAGCCCGCTTCACCCTCGGCCTCCATCGCACCGAACATCGTCTTCACGTCGGCCAGGTCGGATTCGTTCATGTCGAATGCAGTCACGTTGCAGCCACGGCGATAAGCCTCGAAGGAGTGCCGTCCCTGACCGCAACCGACGTCGATCAGGTTCATCCCGGGTGAGACCGGGAAGCGGTCGAAGTCAACGGTCAACATGTTCGTTCTCCTTCATCGTGCCGGGCGTCCGTCGAGCACGGATCACGTCCCGGTAGAGGTCTGCTGTTTGTTCGGCGACGGCACGCCAGCTGTACGTCGCCACCGCGCGCCGTCGACCGGCCGCGCCCATGGCGGTACGAAGATCCGGCGAACTCAGCACTTCGGTCAGTGAATTTGCCAGTGCGACAGGGTTGTTCGGCGGCACGAGTGCACCTGCGCCACCGGACACGAGCGTCGGCAGGGCGCCGACCGCGGACGCGACGACCGGCGTCCCACACCCCATCGCCTCGATCGCCGGGAGCGAGAATCCTTCGTATCGCGAGGGCACGACGAGGGCTTCGGCCGACCCGATGAGGCCGGCGAGTTCGAGATCGGTGAGGCCGGAGCGGAAGCTCACCCGGTCGAGCAGGCCGGCGTCTGCCAGCGACTTCTGGGTGCGTTCGCTCGCGGCTGCGACGATGATCAGTTCCGACCACGCGTCGGTGCGCATGTTCTTCAGCGCTTCGATCAACACCGGCACGCCCTTGAGCGGCACGTCCGCCGACGCGATCGTCACCAGCCGCCCACGGACGCGCGGCAGCGACGGCGGCGCGAACGTCTCGACCGCCACCCCGACCGGGACGATGCTGATGCGTTCGCGGGGCACGCGGAAGTCGGTGACGATGTCCTGCGCCGAACCCTCGGACACCGTCAACACGTGTGAAGTCTTTCGAGCGACGCGAGCCTGCATCTGGACGAAGCCGTAGAACCGACGCTTGGTGACGCGATCCCACCCACGGGCGTGCTCGATCTCCAGGCGACGGTCCCGGCTGATCGGGTGATGGATCGTGGTGAGCAACGGTAGCCCGCGTCGCTCCAGTTCGAGAATGCCCGGAGCGAGCGTCTGGTTGTCGTGCAGCACGTCGAACTGCGACAGCCGCGAGCGCAGCAGGCGATCCAGGCGAAGACCGAACACGCGGGGCTCCGGGAACCCCGCAGTGCACATCGTCGCGAACTCCAATACGTCCAGATCGGAACGAAATTCGCGAATGTTCGGGGTACGGAAGGGGTCGGGCTCGCGGTACAGGTCAAGCCCCGGGACCGTTGTCAGCCGCACCCCTGCGTCCAACTCGGGATAGGGCGGACCGCTGAACACCTCGACGTCGTGGCCGAGTGCGACCAGTTCCCGCGAGAGGTTGCGGACGTACACGCCCTGGCCGCCCGAGTGCGGCTTGCTGCGATACGACGACAGCGCGACCCGAAGGCCGCGCTCGGCGCGTACGTTCTGCGGCACGGACTCACACCACCGCGGGAGCGGCGATCTCCTGGATGTCGTGCTGCTCCGCGCGACGGACGAACGTCATGTCCTTGCTGACGTCGGCTCGCCGGGTGTCGCGCCGGTCGCGCAGGTAGTTCTGGTGCAGGAACCACGGTGCGCGGTCACCCTGCTTGGGGAACTCGGCCATCGACCGCAGCACGTACCCGGCGTCCAGGTCGAGGGCCGGTCGGGCGTCCATGGCGGAGTCGACGTGCGGGTAGCCGTACGCGTACCCCTGGGCGTCCAGGTGGTTGATGAACGTCGCGAAGTACTGCGACGTCAGATCGGCACGCAGCGTCCACGAGGCGTTGGTGTAACCGACGCACATCGCGATGTTCGGCACCCCGTTGATCATCATGCCGCGGTAGATGTAGCGGCTGCCCATGTCGACCTTCGCCCCGTCGACGGTGAGCGTGATGCCGCCACCGGCGAGCATCTTCAGCCCGGTCGCGGTGACGACCGCGTCCGCCTCGATGACCTGACCGGATCCGGTGCGGATGCCTTCGGGCACGAACGAGTCGACGGTGTCGGTGACGACATTCGCCTTGCCACTCCTGATGGCCATGAACAGGTCGCCGTCCGGCACGATGCACAGCCGTTGGTCCCACGGCCCGTACGGCGGGGTGAAGTCGCGCTCGGTGACGTCGGTGCCGCGCACCTGGGCCATGACGCCCTTGCGCAACATGTTGCCGATCGTCTTCGGCGCCCGGCGGCTGGCCAGGTAGAGGGAGAGCGCCTGGGTGGCGTTCTTCATCCGGATCATGCTGTAGGCGCGTTGCGGTGACAGTGTCCGTTGCAGCACGTTCGCGATCGGGTCGGTGTTCGGCAGCGCCAGGACGTAGGAAGGCGTGCGCTGCAACATCGTCACCTCTGCGCCCCGGTCGGCGAGCGCCGGGACGAGGGTGACGGCGGTCGCGCCCGAACCGATGACGACGATCTTCTTGCCTGCCGGGTCGAACTCCTGCGGCCAGAACTGCGGATGGATGACCTCACCCCGGAAGTCGTCACGGCCGGTGAACGCGGGGTCGTAGGGCTCGTCGTAGTCGTAATAGCCCGAGCAGAGGTAGACGAAGCTGCTGCGTACGGTGCTTTCGCCGCCCGGGGTGGTGAGCGTCAGCGTCCACTCGGCGGCGGCGCTGTCCCAGGAGGCGTCCGTGACCTTGGTGCGGTGGACGATGCGCTCGTCGATGCCGTGCTTGGCCGCAGTGTCCTTGAGGTAGTCCAGGATGTCGGCGCCGTCGGCGATGGACTTCTTGCCGGTCCACGGCTCGAACGGCAGCCCGAGGGTGAACATGTCCGAGTCGGAGCGGATGCCCGGGTACTTGAACAGGTCCCAGGTGCCGCCCATGCTCTCGCGGCCTTCGAGGATGACGTAGTCCTTGTCCGGACACATCGTCTGCAACCGGTAGCCGGCATCGATCCCCGACAGACCGGCACCCACCACGACGACGTCGTAGCGGTCCTTGAGGGCAGGGTGCTGCCGCGTCTGCTCGTGCATCTGCTGTTCGGACACCGTCGGCTCCTTGCTGTTGCGGCTGACCCAGCCTAAGTTACCGGCGAGTTCAGGGGAACCGTCACGGGTGGACGAACGAGTCAGCCCTTCGCGGGACGAGCCGTCGTCGTCCGCGCGGTACGGCCCTTGTTGGACGTCGAAGTGAGTTCGGCGCTCTCCTGACCGATGGCGACCGAGTCGTCGGCCAACCAGCCCTCGGGTCCGTCCGAGCCGGCCTTGTACTGCTGGATCGGCACCAGATTCTGCTCGAATGCCTTGATCGCCGGAGCGACGATCTTCCAGCACAGTTCGGCCGAGTCCGCTCGCACGCTGAGCAACTGGTTGTCGTCCATCAGGTAGCGCAGCACTTCGCCGTAGGCCGTCATCTGCGCTCCCGCGAGATCGGCCGACAGCGTCTTCTGCTCCAGGTCGAGCGGGTCACCCTCGGCGTTCATCGACAGCTTGAACGACACCCGTCCGGGCTTGAGATCGATGATCATCGCGTCACCGGTGTGGTCGCCGATGAACCCCTTGGGCAGGTGCGGCACATCGCGGAAGTAGACGATGACCTGCTTTCGGGGAGCGCCCATCGCCTTCCCGCTGCGCAGCACGAACGGGACGCCGGCCCACCGGTTGTTGTCGATCTGGACGGTGAGCTGGGCGAGCGTCTCGGTGTTGCGCGAGGATTCGACGCCCTTCTCCTTGACGTACGAGGGCACGCTGCG
Organism: Yimella radicis; assembly: GCF_054778255.1. Classification (NCBI taxonomy): domain Bacteria; kingdom Bacillati; phylum Actinomycetota; class Actinomycetes; order Micrococcales; family Dermacoccaceae; genus Yimella; species Yimella radicis. Next base: position 157,473 of record NZ_BAAGZR010000006.1, on the reverse strand, counting down.
GCCGTTGATCGAACCGGCGGTGTAGCGCGCGCGCTGCGCGTACTCCTTCGGGTTGTTCTCCCAGATGTGGGTGGCACGCAGCACCTGAGCTTTGAGATCGGCCAGTTCCTGCGGATCGAGACTGGCGATCGGCTCCATCGCGAAGATGGCCAGGATCTGCAGCAGGTGGCTCTGCAGCATGTCGCGCAGCGCACCTGCCTGGTCGTAGTAGCCGGCGCGGCCCTCGAGCGCGAGGTCCTCGTCGTAGAGGATCTCGACCCGCTCGATGTGCTCGGCGTTCCAGATCGGTTGGAGCATGCGGTTGGCGAACCGCAGGCCGATGAGATTGAGGACGGTTGAGACGCCGAGGAAGTGGTCGACGCGGAAGATGCGGTCCTCGTCCACCACTCGCTGCAGTTGCTTGTTGAACTGCCGGGCCGACTTCTCGTCGGCGCCGAACGGCTTCTCCAGACCCAGACGGGTGGACGCGGGCAGGTCGAGCTTCTCCAGTTGGGCGCAGACCTTCATCGAGATGGCCGGCGGGAGCGCGAAGTAGACGACGAGTTCGCCCTCGGCCGCCTGGACGAGGTCGGCGAGCGCGGTCGGGTCGAGCAGGTCGGCCTTGATGTAGTGCGCCTTGCCGGCGATGCGCCCGGCGGTCTTCGCATCGGCGCCGCCTTTCTTCAGCCGATCGCGCACCAGGGCGCGGAACGAGGCCGTGGTCAGGTCGGCACGGTCGGCACCAATCACCTGCACCTCGCGGTCGGACTCGACCGCCAGCAGGCTGCCGAGTCCGGGGAGCAGCAGGCGCTGGGTGAGGTCACCGCCGGCGCCGAGGATGAGGAAGGTGACGGACTTGGTCGTCTGCTTCGTCGTCATGGTGACCGATCGTGCCACTCCCGGCGTCGTGGCGGGCGACTGCCGACCTCAGGCGTCGGTCACCTCGACGACCGTGTGCTCGCCGTCGCCGGTGACGAAGGTGGCGCGCACGGTCATCCGTGATCGCAGTGAACGGGCGATGAAGCACTCCTGGTGAGCGATCCGCAGCCAGCGCTCCCACTTGTCCGGTTGCTTGCCGCCGCTGATCTCGATGACCGGGTTGAGTCGGATCTCGTTGACCCACAACGGTCTTTCGTCGTTCGCCATGACCGCTTCGGCGTGGTCGACGTACGAACGCACGTCAGCCCGTGCGCGTGCTGCGACGGCGAGAAAGGACAGCAGTTGGCAACTGCTGGCTGCGGCGAGCAACAGTTCTTCGGGGTTGGTCAGGCCCGGGTCGCCACGGAAGGCGGGGTCGGAACTGAGGGTCAGATGATGCTTGCCCACGACGTCGATCTGGTGTTGCCGCGAGTAGTCGTCGTACCCGGTCGCCGTCGTCCCTTCCCACCGCAGCGAGGTCGAGTAGGAGTGGTTCACGCGGTCGCCGCCACCGTCGAGGCGGCCGGTGTACGTTCGGCCAGTTCCACGGTCTCTTCGATGACTCGCGTGATCAGCTCGGGTTCATCGAGCATCGGGACGTGCCAGCAGTTCGGGAGGGCGACGTGGCTTCTGGCTGAACAGCCGGATGATCGGCAACGGTGCGTGGCTCGCCGCCTTCATCGACAGCAGCGCGGCACCCGCGACAGCGAGTCCGGTCGGCAGGTAGAACCCGGCCGGCGAGATGGCCGTACAACTCGCGACCGAGCCTAGCGGCTCGAACGAAGGCGCGATTGGCGCGACTTACGCCCCGGTACGCGGCACTACCGGGGCGTAACGCGCGACTGTCGCGCTTTGCGCCCGGCGGCATCCAGATCGACGCAGGTGACGAACTCGCCGACGAAGTCGTAGCCGATGGTCGCTGTGACCACGTCGCCACGCAGCACGTTCGGCAGCCAGATGCGGTCGTCGTCCCACATGTCCGCATACGGGATCTCCTCCAGTGGGCACCAGAACGGCGACAACTCAGCTGACGCCTCGGCCTCGCCCGTCCAGCGCTCGATCATCACCAGCGACACCCGGAACGGCGTCCGCTGCGGGTCGGCCCAGGTGAACAACAACTCCCCCACCGACCGCGCGTCCCGGACATCCGCACTCAGGGACGTCTCCTCCACCAGTTCCCGTACCGCCGCTTCGAGCGCGGACTCTCCCGCTTCGAGCTTCCCACCGGGTGCGATCACCTTGCCCTCGCCGAACCCCCGCAGCTTGCGACCCAACAAAACCCGTCTCCGCTCCAGGTCGACGACCAGCGCAAGGCACATGTCGATCGGTTGCTCGGTCACCTGCGAATCCTTGCACCCCGCGCCGAATTCGCCGACTCGCATGTTGAGCAGGCTCGCGGGGCGGTTTCGCCGACCGGCGGGTAGCAGCCATGCTTGACCACGTGAACATCGGCATTCTGACCAGCGGCGGCGACTGCCCCGGCCTGAACGCAGTTATCCGTGGTGCGGTGATGAAGGGCGACCGCATCTACGGCGTCAACTTCCAGGGCATCCGCGACGGATTCCGTGGGCTCGTCGAGGACGACATCCGCCCCCTCCCCCGCCACGACGTTCGAGGGCTCTCCCGCACCGGCGGCACGATCCTCGGCACCTCCCGCATCGGGCCGTTCGGCGAAGGTGGCGGCGGCTCGGCTCGGGTGAAGCAGGTGATGGAACGCAACGAGATGGACGCGATCATCGCCATCGGTGGCGAAGGCACCCTCACCGTCGCGCGGATGCTGCACGATGACGGCATCAAGGTCGTCGGCGTGCCGAAGACGATCGACAACGATCTCTCGGCGACCGACTACACCTTCGGTTTCGACACTGCGGTGTCGATCGCGACCGAGTCGATCGACCGGCTGCGCACCACCGCGGAGTCGCACCACCGCTGCATGGTGGTCGAGGTCATGGGACGCCACGTCGGTTGGATCGCCCTGCACGCCGGTCTCGCCAGTGGTGCACACGCGATCCTCATCCCCGAGCAACCGGTGAGCATGGAGCAGATCTGCGGATGGGTGGAATCGGCACTCGACCGCGGCCGCGCACCGCTGGTCGTCGTGGCCGAAGGCTTCATGCCGGACGGTGTGGAGATCGTCCGCGATGCCCTCGACGGCTTCGGACGACCCCGCCTCGGCGGTGTCGGCGAATGGCTCGGCCCGATCATCGAACAGCGCACCGACATCGAGACCCGGGTCATGACGCTCGGTCACCTGCAGCGTGGGGGTGTGCCGACGTCCTACGACCGGGTGCTCGCCACCCGGTTCGGGCTGGCCGCGATCGACGCCGTGATGGACTCCAAGTGGGGCCACATGGTGTCGCTGCGCGGCATCGACATCGAAACCGTTCCACTGAGCGAAGCCACCGCCGACCTGAAGTCCGTGCCCCAGAGCCGCTGGGACGAAGCCGCCGTCCTGTTCGGCTGAGGAGAAGACATGACCCATATCCTGCTGCTGCACTCCGCCCTCGGCCTGCGACCGGCGGTGCGAGAGTTCGCCGATGCGCTCACCGAACGCGGCCACACCCTCGTGGTGCCCGACTACTACGACGGCCAGGTGTTCGACGACGAGGAGTCGGGCGTCGGATACCGCGACCGCACCGGCGCCAAGGAACTGTTCAAGCGGATCCTGCCGGTGGTCGAGGAACTTCCCGCGGACGCCGCACTCGCTGGGTTCTCGCTGGGCTCGGCCTTCGCGCAGACCCTCGCCGCGACCCGGCCCGAGGCCGCGGGCGTGGTCCTGATGCACAGCGTCGCGGCGCCGTTCGGACGGTGGCCGGGTGCGCCGGTACAGGTGCACCGCTACGAGTCCGACCCCTGGATCGAGCAGGACGACCTCGATGCGTTGCGTGCGTCGGTCGAGGCCGAGGGCACGTCCTTCGAGGACTTCGTCGTCCCCGGCCGCGGCCACCTGTTCACCGACGTCCATGGGCCGGACGGCGACGGCGAGGCGACCGCCGCCACGATCGACCGGATCGACGCGCTGCTGACCCGTCCGTGAAGGTCACCACCTGGACGCTGGAGATGCGTTCACCGGACGACCTCCGTGGCCCTGCCCAGCTTCCCGAGGGCTTGACCGTCACCGAATCAACTTCGGTGACACCGGAATTTGCTCGCTTCCTGTACGGACTGGTCGGCGGTCCGTGGCGCTGGACCGACCGCCTCGATTGGTCTCGTCAGCAGTGGTCCGAGGACCTCGCCGCGCCCGGCACTCGTTTCCTGATCGCCTACGCCGACGGCGTTCCACAGGGCTACCTGCAACTCGGTGCGTCGTCGATCGGGCAGACCACGGACATGGAGATCAAGTACTTCGGACTGGTGGAGTCGGCGATCGGTCGTGGACTGGGGTCGGCGCTACTCACCCGAGGCATCGAGCGCGCCTGGCAGACAACGGGATTGCCGAAGGTCTCGCGTGTCTGGGTGCACACCTGCTCGCTCGACGGACCTGCCGCGCTACGCACCTACCGAGCACGCGGGCTGAACGTCGTCGACGAGGTAGTCACCGATGAGGACTACCCCGATCAGCCGCTGGGCAGCTGGATGTCGACCGGCGGCCGGTGATGCCGATGGATCAGGCGAGGTGCAGCCGCAACATCGCCAGCGAACGCTGCCACAGGTCGCGAGCCAGTGCCGACTGCGGCCCGGCTGCCGCCAGATCACGCAGCGTGTTGAGGTTGCCCGGGTACTTCTTGGCGCAGAACGGCACTCCCGCACGGCGCATCGCTGCCCGTAACTCGGGCAGACCTTCTGCGGCCGCCGCGTTGTCGGCCGCGTAGAAACTGACCGCTGCACCCTTGATGTTCTCGACCAGGTCGATATCGGTGGCCACACAGTCGTAGGACAGTGCGAGGCGAACCCGAGAATCGACCGCCGCGAGCGCGAACGCGAGTCCCCCGCCGGTGCCGTAGCCGATCACCGCGATCCGGGTGTCGACGCCCGGTTCCTTGGCCAGCTCCGCGACCGTGGCGCGCAGGGCCTTCATCACCCAACGCTCGTAGTCGGGGCTCTGCATGACGGCCATGACATCGCCGACCGTCGGGTCGTCGGCGAGGTCGGCGTCCTGCCAGGCCTGCTCCGCGCGCGCGGCCGCCTGCGGGTCGAGGCCGAGGCCCGCGACGAGTTCGGGGACGAGGACGACGTAGCGCTCCTGAGCGAAACGGCGCGCGAGTTCCATGACGGTCGCGTCCGACTCACGCAGCCCGGGCAGCATCACGATGCCGCCGCGCACGCTCCCGCCCGGCGCCACGCGGTGTGCGCTCAGGGGCATGGTCGTCGAAGCGGGTCTCAACGTCTTGCCTTTCATCGGTCTACGGCCAACTGTCCATCCCAGGGTAGGACCGTCGACGCATCGCCGGGCGGCAGTCGCACAACAACTTGGAACCTTTGAGCAATGACTTAGGTCTCAAATCTCACGCCGACCGGACAGGCGTTCATGACGTCGGCGGCTGCCACCATCCGTAGCGAAGTGGGCGGACGCACGGTCCGGTCGTCGGCCACACCGACTCCAAGGGCACGCCCGCCGCGCACCTCTCACTCGGCATGCGCCGGGCCACCGCCGTCTCCAACGAATTGGAGAAGCAGATCTCCGGCCTGCGGACGGAGATCGCCAGCGCCAGCCAGACCCAGCCGACCGTGATCAGCCGGCTGCGGGCGGCTGCGTTCCGGGCTGGGTGCCCGCCTGGGTGCCAGGCTGGTTCGGCTGCGGAGCCGGAGTGGTCGGCGGCTGCTCGCCACCCTGAGGCTGCGCGGGAGCGTCCGGCACCCCGAGCTGGTCCTCGAGGGCGTCTGCGCCCTGCCTCACCTTGCCGGCGTACTTGTTGCCGGTCTTGGCGTTGACCGCGGCCTCGGCCTTGTCGATGCCGTCGCGCACCTTGTCGGGGTTCTTCGCGGCGTAGTTCTTCGCCTTGGCGATGATGCTTGTGAAGTTCATGCTCCGGATCCTAAATCCACCCGATCGGGTAGTCGATCGGTGACTCAGTCGGTTCGGCCGAGCTCGTGCTGCAGCGCCTCCCGCAGGCCCGGGTGTCGGAACCTGTGTCCGGCGTCGATGAGCGCGGCGGGCACGACGCGCTGGCTGGCGAGCGCCAACTCCCGCGCGCCGCGTTGGCCGAGCAGCAACTGCGGGCCCACCTTCGGCACCGCGAGCGAACTCGGCCGGGAGATCACCGACGCGAGCACCTTGCTGAACTCCTCATTGCGAAGTGGCTGCGGGGCAACGGCATTCACCGGACCGGCGAGCACATCGTCGAAGATCGCGCGGTGATAGACGTCGATCAGGTCGTCGATGGCGATCCACGACATCCACTGCTGCCCGTCACCAAGACGACCGCCCAGGAAGGCCTCGTACAACGGACGAAGGACGGCCAGCAGGCCTCCGCGGGCCGACTGCACCAAACCTGTGCGGACCAGCACCGTCCGGACACCTGCGTCGGAGGTCGGCGAAGTCGCCTCTTCCCACTCACGCACCACACTGGCCAGGAAGTCGTCGCCCGACGGGCTCGACTCATCCAGCAGTTCGTCGGTGTGCTCGGAGCCGTAGAAACCGATCGCGGATGCGGAGGCGAACACCCGCGGACCGCCGTGCTGCACGATCGCCTCCGCCAGCCGATGGGTCGGACCGACCCGACTGTCGTGCACCTTGCTCATGTGCTCGGCGGTGAACCTGCCGGCGATCGTCTCGCCGGCCAGGTGGACCACCGCGTCGACCCCGTCGAGGATCGCCGGGTCGGGGGTTTCGAGATCCCAGTGCCGCTGCTGGTGGATCGCGTCGGGATCGGGTTCGCCACGCACGAGGTGGATGACCCTGTGGCCACCGGTCGAAAGGAACGCGGTCAGCGCCGTCCCCACCAACCCGCGCGCGCCGGTGATCGCGATGGTGCTGGGTTTCGCATCCCACTGCCGAGCGGCAGCCGCGTGAGCGTTCAGATCGTCGGTCACCTGACGTCCGCGGTAGCGGAACATCGGGGTGAGCACTGACTTCGGGACGCGGGTCGTCACTTGGTCGATCAACCGGCAGGACGCGTCGTCGCCCTCGAAGCGATGCAGGTGCTTCCAGCCGGTGATCGCCGAGAACGGCTGGGACACACAGTGATCGCCGAACTGACTCCCGTCGATGTACTCGTCCGGCTGGTGCTGGGCCACCCACCGGCCACGGGGCACGGACGCCGTCGCGACCTTCGCTTGGAGCACCGCCCGGCCGTCGGCCAGACTGCGCGCTTCCTCCAGTGGTTGCAGAGGTGTCCACGGAGCCGCCAACCGGTGGAAGGCACCCGGACGGGCGAACCAGTCCCAGACCTCCTGCCGGGAATGAGGCACAGGAACGGTGAACGCGTGCGTCCTGGTCAGCATGCGACCACTATCCCACGCGGGCCGCCCTCCGTCCGTTCACGCATCCTGAGGCCCCAGGCTCGCCGGGCCAGTTGTCCAAATGTCAGAACAAGGCCGATAGCCTGGCTTGACCGTCCCGAGGGGAGCACCGATGAGCTCGAGTTATCCGTACGCCCACGCGCCCACCGTTCGCCTGACGGTCGGCCAGGCACTCGTCCGCTTTCTGACGCAGCAGTACTCGGAGAGAGACGGCGATGAGCGGCGTTTGATCGCAGGCACATTCGGGATCTTCGGACACGGGAACGTCGCCGGCGTGGGCCAGGCCCTGCTGCAGAACTCGGTCGATGCGAAAGAAGACGACGAGATGCCGTACTGGCTGATGCGCAACGAGCAGGGCGGGGTTCATGCGGCCGCCGGGTTTGCGAAGGAGACGCGGCGCCGCCAGACACTGGCCGTCACCACGTCCATCGGCCCCGGCGCGACGAACATGGTCACCGGCGCCGCCCTCGCGACGACCAATCGACTACCGGTACTGCTGCTGCCGTCCGACCAGTTCGCCACCCGCTACCCCGACCCCGTACTGCAGCAATTGGAAGACCCGCGTTCGCTCGACATCTCGGTCAACGACGCATTCAAACCGGTCTCACGTTTCTGGGACCGCATCAACCGTCCGGAACAGTTGATGCCCTCGCTGCTCGCTGCCATGCGGGTGCTGACCGATCCGGCCGAGACCGGTGCGGTGACGATCTGCCTCCCACAGGACGTGCAGGCCGAGGCGTACGACTGGCCGCAGGAGTTCTTCTCCCGCCGGGTCTGGCACATTCCCCGACCGGCCCCCGACCCGGCGGCTCTCGAACGAGCAATCGCCGCGATCAAGGCTGCCGAGCGACCCCTGATCGTCGCCGGTGGTGGGGTCGTCTACTCGGAGGCGAGTGACGTCCTGCGCGAGTTCGCCTCTGTCACAGGGATTCCGGTGACCGACACTCAGTCCGGCAAGGGTGCGATCAACTTCGACCATCCGCTGGCCGTCGGTGGAGTCGGCTCGACCGGCAACTCCGCGGCGAATGCGCTCGCTGCGCAGGCGGATCTGATCATCGGCATCGGCACCCGGTACTCCGACTTCACCACCGCGTCACACACCGCGTTCGCGCGTCCGGACGTGAAGTTCGTGAACATCAACGTGCAGTCCTTCGACGCCGCGAAGAACTCGGCGACGATGGTCGTGGCCGATGCACGCGCCGCGCTCGTCGCATTGCAGGAGCAGATGGCGGGGTGGCACACCGACGACGCGTATCAGCAGGAAGCAGCGGGGCTCTGGGACGAGTGGAACGACGTCATCGAGCAGTGCTATCACCGCGACCACGAGCCGCTCCCGGCACAGACCGAGGTGTTCGGTGCACTCAACGACGAACTGGCCGAGCGCGACGTGATCATCAATGCGGCGGGTTCGATGCCGGGCGACCTGCAGTGCCTGTGGCGCGCGACCTCGCCCGACCAGTACCACCTCGAATACGCCTACTCGACCATGGGATACGAGATTCCGGCAGCGCTCGGCGTCCGCCTCGCGATCGGCGACGAAGACCGGAATGTCGTCGCCGTCGTCGGTGACGGTTCCTACCAGATGATGCCGATGGAACTCGCGACCATCGCGTCCGAAGGCATCAAGGTCATCGTCGTGCTGCTCGACAACGCGGGCTTCGCCTCGATCGGTGCGCTGTCGGAGTCTGTCGGGTCGCAGCGCTTCGGCACGAAGTACCGGATGCGGGACGCGTCCAGCGGGCGTTTGGACGGGGCGCCGGTGCCGTTCGACCTCGCGGCAAATGCGGCGTCCTGGGGTGTGAAGGTGGTGCGCAGCGACGGAATCGAGGAGTTCCGCAGCAGTCTGCGTACTGCGCTGGACGGCGAGGAGTCCGTGGTGCTCTACATCGAGACCGACCTCACCGGCCCCAATCCCCCGGGTTCGTCCTGGTGGGACGTACCGGTCAGCGAGACCTCCACCTTGCAGTCGACCACAGCTGCGCGTGCGGCGTACGAGCAGGGCAAGCGCGATCAGCGCCATCACCTGTGACGGTGCTCAGCTCTTGTGGACGGTGATCTCGATGGCGTACTGGTCGGCGCGGTAGACGTGGTCGCCGTATTCGACCGGTGCGCCCGACTCGTCGAACGCTCGACGGGTCATCGTCAGCAGCGGTTCGCCCTTGTCGGTGCGCAGCATCGAACGTTCCTTGCCGGTCGGACGTCTGGCACCGATGCGCTGCTTGCCGACCACCGGACGCACTCCGGCCTCGCGCAGCAGCGCGTACAGGCCACGGTCGACCAGTTGCCGCTCGTCGAACTTCGCCGTTTGCGGCAGCAACCAGTTCGACAGGATCGACAGGGGGACGTCACCCGTGTATCGCAGACGCCGCACGAACACCAGGTCGGCATTCTTCGGGACACCGAAGAACTCGGCAGCCACCGGCGAGTGAGCGGTGCGGTCGAAGTCGAGCAACTCGGTACGTGGCTCCTTCCCGGAGCGGACGAGGTCCTCGTAGAGACTGGTGAGCTCGTCGCGGCGGTGGATCACCTCGTTGGCGACCGTCGTACCGATGCCTCGGCGCCGGGTGACCAGGCCACGCTGCACCAGCTCCGCTATCGCCCGGCGCACCGTCGGGCGGGACAGGTCGAGCCGTTCGGCCATCGCCAGTTCGTTCTCGAACGGATCGCCCGGTTTGAGCGACCCGCTCTCGATGGCAGCGGTGAGCTGCTGGGCGAGTTGGTAGTACAACGGGACTGGGCTCGCCCGATCGATGACCACCGGCACTGTCTCAGCCATGGGCCGATCATAGACAGCAAAGGTCGTTCGGAAGTAAAAATGTCATTACATTGCAGGATCACCCGTCCGGTCCCCCGAGAAGGGCATTCGTCGTGACCTCGTCCGCACCCGACCTGCTGGCCATCGGCCGGCTCGGCGTCGACCTGTACCCGCTCACCAGCGGCGTCGGCCTGGAGGAGGTCGACACGTTCGGCAAGTTCCTGGGTGGCAGCGCGGCCAACGTCGCGGTCGCCGCCGCGCGGTACGGACGCACCTGCGCACTCATCTCACGGACCGGAGACGACCCGTTCGGTCGTTACCTGATCAGGCAATTGGAGGAGTTCGGGGTCGACCCCTCCGCCGTGACGCCGACCCCGGAACTGAAGACACCGATCACCTTCTGCGAGCTCTTTCCGCCCGACGACTTCCCGCTCTACTTCTATCGCGAGCCGATCGCACCCGACCTCACGATCGATCCCGCGCAGATACCGGTCGAGCAGGTGCGGGACGCCCGCGTGTACTGGTCGACGGTCACCGGCCTGTCCCGCGAACCCTCGCGCGGAGCGCACTTCCACGCCTGGGGTGTTCGAGAGCGGCGCCCGCTCACCGTGCTCGATCTCGACTGGCGACCGATGTTCTGGCCGTCGCCGGACGGCGCCCGCGCGATCGTCGGTGAGGCACTCGCGCAGGTCACGGTCGCCGTCGGCAACCAGGACGAGTGCGAGATCGCGGTGGGTGAGACCGATCCGACCAGAGCTGCCCGAGCTCTGCTGGATCGTGGGATCGAGCTGGCGATCGTGAAACAGGGTCCGCGTGGGGTGCTGGCGATGACCGCCGGCGAATGCGTGGAGGTGCCGCCGTTGCCGGTCGACGTCGTCAATGGCCTCGGTGCGGGTGACGCGTTCGGTGGGGCGATCGTCCACGGGCTTGTGTCCGGCTGGGATCTGGAACGGATGCTGCGTTTCGCGAACGCCGCCGGCGCGATCGTCGCCGGTCGGCTCGAGTGCTCGTCCGCCATGCCGAACACTGCCCGGGTCGAGGCTGCGCTGGCAGCGGGCGCCGTGCGTCAGGAGGGATGATGATGAAACTGTCCGACAACGAAATTCACGAACTGACCCGCCGACGGATCAGCGACCCGGACGCGATCGCATCTGCCTGGGCGGCGCGTGGGCGCCGCAAAGGCCCGGACAGTCGGCTCCTCATCGTCGCCGCCGACCACCCGGCCCGTGGCGCGCTCGGGGTGCGCGACAACAACGACGCGATGGCGTCCCGACCTGAACTGCTGGGCCGGCTGGTGACGGCGCTGGCCAACCCGCGTGTCGACGGCGTGCTCGCCACGGCCGACGTGTTGGAGGACCTCCTGTTGCTCGGAGCGCTGGACGACAAGTTGGTCATCGGGTCGATGAACCGCGGCGGCTTGCAGGGGGCCGGCTTCGAGTTCGATGATCGGTTCACCGGGTACACGGCGGCGCAGATCGACGATTTCGGACTGGACGGCGGAAAGACACTTGCTCGAATCTGCTTGCAGGACAGCGGAACCGTCGCCACTCTCCAGGCGACAGCACGTGCTGTCGACGAGCTGGCAACCCGCCGCAAGATCGCGATGATCGAACCGTTCTGGTCGGAGTTCGGCACCGACGGCCGTGCCCGCAACATCCTCACCGCCGACGCGACCATCCGGTCGATGCACGTGGCGTCCGGTCTCGGAGCCACCAGTGCGTACACCTGGCTCAAGGTGCCGATCGTGCCCGAGATGCACCGTGTCCTGGAGGCCACCACCCTTCCGACCCTGCTACTCGGCGGCGACCCGACGACCGGATCGGATGAGAGGTACGCCAGCTGGGAGGACGCGCTCAGCGCTCCGTCCGCGGCCGGGCTGGTGATCGGTCGCGCGTTGCTCTTCCCGCCGGACGACGACGTCGCCGCGGCCGTCGACGTCGCGGCTCGCCTCGTCCACGGCACCGAACCTTCATCGAGTGGCCGGGCTACGGACGAGTGGCCGGGTTATACCCCGGCCACTGGTTCACATCCCGGCCACTCGGCGAAGGGGACTGAATCATGAATTGGCACAGGCCTGCCGGGTCGATCAGCGACGAGCAGTACGACGTCGTGGTGCGACCGGGTAGTGACGACTGGCGGCACACCGGGCTGCTGGTGGCGACGCTCGATGCCGGCGAGTCACGCACGCTCCAGACCGGCGACGACGAGTACATCGTGGTTCCGCTGTCCGGCCTCGGTGTCGATGTGTCCTGCGACCCGGATCAGGTCCGGCTGATGGGTCGAGCCGACGTGTTCCAAGGTCCGAGCGATGTGGCGTACGTGCCCCGTGGCCGAACTCTCACCGTCACCGCGTCCGAGCCGAGTCGGGTGGCGCTGTGTTTCGCGCCCGCGTCGTCCGATCAACCGTTCGCTGTCATCAACAAGGACGCCGTGCCGGTCGAGCTTCGCGGCGCCGGCAACTGTTCTCGGCAAGTGCACAACTTCGGCACTCCCGCTGCGCTGCAAGCGGATTCGATCATCTGTTGCGAGGTGCTGACGCCGTCGGGCAACTGGAGTTCGTACCCGCCGCACAAACACGACGAGGAACGCCCCGGCGTCGAGACCGAACTCGAGGAGATCTACTACTTCGAGTCCCGTATCGCCACGGGTGGCCCGGCCGAGGCCGAACCGCACGGCTACCAGGCCGTGCACGGCACGGCCGATCGTCCGATCGAGGTCAACGCCCGCGTCGTCTCCGGCGACGTCGTGCTGGTGCCGCACGGCTGGCACGGGCCGTCGATGGCCCCGCCCGGGTACGACCTGTACTACCTGAACGTGATGGCCGGACCCGGCGACGAACGGGCGTGGCGCATCTGCGACGACCCGGCGCACACCTGGGTCCGCGAAACCTGGACCGACCACCCGATGGACCCCCGACTTCCCTTCACCGGACCGACACACGAGGAAACGCCATGAGCACGCCCACCCGGATCACCCATCTCGTCGGCCACCAGGAGTTCGACGGCTCCGCCGAGCGCACCAGCGAGGTATACAACCCTGCCACCGGGCAGGTCACCGGAACGCTCGACCTCGCGTCCGCCGAAGTGGTCGACCGCGTGGTCCAGCACGCCGCCGCAGCTGCGAAGCAGTGGGGATCGACCTCGCTCGCGAAGCGAACGCCGGTGTTGTTCAAGTTCCGCCAGCTGCTGGACGAGAACAAGGAGCGGATCGCCGAAATCATCACCTCGGAGCACGGCAAGGTCACCTCGGACGCCCTCGGTGAAGTGACCCGCGGCCTGGAGGTCGCCGAGTTCGCCTGCGGCATCCCGCAATTGCTCAAGGGCGGGTACTCCGAGAATGTGTCGACCGGGGTGGACGCCTACTCGATCCTGCAGCCCCTCGGCGTGGTCGCCGTCATTTCGCCGTTCAACTTCCCGGCGATGGTGCCGCTGTGGTTCGTGCCGATCGCGGTCGCGTGCGGCAATGCCGTGGTGATCAAGCCGTCCGAGAAGGACCCGTCCGCCGTCGTCGAGGTCGCAAAGCTCTGGAAGGAAGCCGGCCTGCCGGACGGCGTCATGAACGTCGTCCACGGTGACAAGGAGGCTGTCGACGCGCTGCTCGATCACCCCACCGTGAAGGCCGTCTCGTTCGTCGGTTCGACCCCGATCGCGAAGTACGTCTACGAGCGCGGCGTGGCGACCGGCAAGCGGGTTCAGGCTCTCGGCGGTGCGAAGAACCACATGCTGGTGCTGCCCGACGCCGACCTCGACCTCGCTGCCGACGCGGCCGTGAACGCGGGGTTCGGTTCCGCCGGTGAACGGTGCATGGCGATCTCCGTGGTCGTCGCGGTCGACTCGATCGCCGACGAGTTGATCGAGCGGATCAAGAGCCGGATGGCCGGACTGAAGACCGGTGACGGTTCGACCGGCTGCGACATGGGTCCGGTCGTCACCGCGCAGGCTCGCGACCGGATCACCGACTACATCCAGGCCGGCCTGGACGCCGGTGCCCGCCTGGTCGTCGACGGTCGCGACGGGGAGTTCCACGGCCCGGACGAGGGCTTCTTCGTCGGACCGACGTTGTTCGACGAAGTCGGCACGGACATGTCGATCTACACCGACGAGATCTTCGGACCGGTGCTGTCGGTCGTCCGGGTGCAGAGCTACAACGAGGGTCTCGACCTCATCAACTCATCCGAATACGGGAACGGCACAGCCATTTTCACCAACGACGGCGGTGCTGCTCGCCGCTTCCAGAACGAGGTCGAGGTCGGTATGGTCGGCATCAATGTGCCGATTCCGGTGCCGGTGTCGTACTACTCGTTCGGTGGTTGGAAGTCGTCGCTGTTCGGCGACAGTCACGCGTACGGCGTCGAGGGCGTCCACTTCTTCACCCGCACCAAGGCCGTCACCTCTCGCTGGCTCGACCCCTCGCACGGTGGTCTCAACCTCGGGTTCCCGCAGAACAACTGACCGGAGTCAGGGCTTCTGAGGCGTCGCGGGAAACCCCCGTGAGCGAATATCGGGTGCGCGGGGTGTTGCCAGCACCTAGCGTCACGCCATGCCAACTGTCGCCTTGGTGGGAGTCCGGCTGGATGCCGCAGACGTCCTTACCGTGGCCGGCTTCTGGGCAAAGGTCCTCGGGTGGAGTCGTGAGCAACGGGAATCGGGTGAGATCGCCGTGATCCCCAGCGATCCATCCGACTATCCGGTCCTGGTCGCCATCAGACCTGACCACCCTGTACTGGTGGCGGACCTCGTCCTGGCGCGCCGCCCGATAGGCCCGGAACGCGGAGAGTCGGGCGTTCTGGAACGCTGACGGTTCGTTGAGGCACGGGATGGCGCTCGGCGCGGGCGAGGCCCGTCGTCAGCCGGTGTTGTGGAACTCGATCCAGTGCAGGTTGAGGGGTTCCCAGGATTGTCGCTCGTACGGTTTCGCCGGCTCTGCTGGCTTGGAGTACGTGCCGGGTGAGGTCTCTGGGTCGGGTGGTCGGTGCCCGAAGCGGTCGCCGTACCGGTCGTGGAACGTGAAGAACCCTGGTGCCATCGTGGTGATGGTGAAGTCGCCGGCGTGTAGTCGGTCGTGGTGGAACGGACAGAGACTGATCAGGTTGCCCAGGTCGGTGTTGCCGCCTTTGGACCAGTGGATGACGTGGTGCACTTCGACGTAGCGGTGGGTTCCGCACCCTGGGAAGTGGCAGCCGTGGTCGCGGTCGTGCACGAGGCGGCGGGTTCGTCTAGGGACGATGCGTTGGGTGCGTCCGACGTCTACGGGGTACCCGTTCTTCTCGATGATCGGCACGATCAGCCCGTCACACGAGAGTTTCTCGCGGAGTGCGGGTGGGAGGGCTCCGGCACCGCCCGACCAGCCGTGTCCGTGGGCATCGAGGTGGAACAGCACCCGGTAGGTGTCCGCCCGACCCGAGACCCCGCCGGTGCCGGCGTGAAGCGAGCGGAGCATGGCTTCGAGGAACGCGTCCGCCAGAGTGATCCGTGGTTTCCCGGCCGCGTCCAGACCGTCACCCAGGTCCGTGCCAAGGTCGGCGCCACGATCGGGGGCGTGGTGGGCACCGAGGTGGGTGCCGCCGAACGCGGCCGGAATCACCGGTTCGCTGCCGTCGACGCCGCCCTCGGGCTCATCACAACCGCAGTCCTGATCGCAGTTGTTGTCGCGATCACTGTCGGTGTGGCGGGTTTGCTGGAACAGCGCGTTCTTGGCTTCGTTCAACACTTGCTCGAGGAGTTCGCCTTGGTCGACGGGTCCGTCGAACTCCAAGTGATATCGGCCTTTGTCGAACCAGGACCGTAACTGCGCCGGGCGGGTGGACGGGTCGGGTTCGGGCACCTCGTCCCCATCGTCGTCCAAAGCATCGTCGGTGTCATCAGTGCCATCGGTGGGGAAGGGGTATTTCGCGACGGTTCGTCGCAGCNGCGATCGCGTGCGGGAGTTCGTTCGCGCGGGAGGCGATGCGGACGATGTCTGTTGCGGCGGCGCGGGAGACGCCGGCGAAGCAGGTCAACCAGTGTTCCGGGGACCGGATCCCGGAGACAGCCCAGTGCTGTTCGGTGAGGGATTCGCGCATCACGGTGATGAGGTCGGCGTACGCGCCGGTGAGGGCACCGGCGACGCGTTCCAGGTCGTACCTGGCCACGTACGCGGGGTCGTACTCGTCCGCGTTGTCGAGCACAGCCTTCGACGAAAACGGTTCGGGTTCAACCGTTTTCGTGGTGTCGACTGCTTCGTTCTCCCTCATACGAATAGTCAACCATCGAGCACTGACAACCACCGTGTGGTCACGTTTGCGTCGAGGGTTCGGCGTGGTTTCGGCACCGACGGACTCGTTCCTCATCCGTCGGGCTCAACCAGCGGGCGTGTGGGGGTTCTCGACCCCTTCGACACAACGCTCGTACCTCGCGTCGGCTCAGGACAAGCGCTCATGCTGCTCCGCTTGTCGAGCAGCGGGTGGGTGGGCCTCGAAGTCGGCGTTCAGCACCTACTCGACCTGGCTTGCGACGTGGTGGTCGCGGTAACTCGGCATGCCAGCTTCGCTCTCGGCGTGCCACATCGCGTGGCCGACGGCGCGGGTGACGCAATCCCCGGCCGCTGCGAGCAGGGCGTGAAAACCCGTGGCGTCCGGCGCTTCTCGGGTCATCGTCGACACCGCGAACACGGTGTCGCCGTCGAACATCGTGTGCACGGGATTGATCGCCCGCGCCATGCCATCGTGGCCGATGCCGGCGAGTTTCTGACACTGGGCCTTTGTCAAAGTGGCGTCAGTCGCCACCACGGCGAGCGTGGTCGCGGTGCCGACGGCCGGTGTCTGCGGCGGTGGGTCGTTCGGATGCACCGGTACCTGCGCGAACTCGTCCGGCAGGGCCTGCCGCGCCGCGTACAACTCACCGGTGGCTGGGGCGACCGTGCTGCCGACGGCGTTGACGACGACCAGGCAGCCGACGGTCGTCCCGTCGTCCAGCACCACGCTCGCCGAACCGATGCCACCCTTCAAACCGCCTGCACGCGCGCCGGTTCCGGCGCCGACTGCGCCCTGGCCGACGGCCGAATCGGTCGCTGCGGCAAGGGCATCCGCGCCGAAGGAGGCGTCCGGCCGGGCGTTCGCGTCACCACCGCGGCCCAGGTCGAAGATGACCGCAGCGGGCACGATCGGCACCGGCACCTGTCGTCCGGCCGCTTCCACCGGCAGGCCGATGCCTTCGGCGGCGAGCGACTGCATGACACCGTCTGCAGCGGCGAGGCCGAACGCGCTGCCACCGGTGAGGACAATGGCGTGCACCCGCTCGACCATGTTCCGCGGGTCGAGCAGATCGGTCTCGCGGGTACCCGGTCCCCCACCGCGGACGTCCACGCCGCCGACGGCTCCGTCGTCGGGCATACGGACCACCGTCGTCCCGGTCAACCATCCGTCAGCGCGCCGGGTGGCATGGCCCACCCGAATGCCGTGGACGTCGGTGAGCGAGTTCGTGATTCCGGGGCGCATGGATCCAACCGTGGCATATCCGGATGCGCCGCGACCGTCGCGGGAGGATGCTTGGCGACATGAGCATCGACCTCCCACCTGGCCTCACCAGCCGCCCCCTCGTCCCCGACGATCTGGACGCTGCCTTCGTGGTCTATTCGGAGGCCGAGTTCGCCGACACGGGGAAGCCCGGCATCGAGGTCGAGGACATCGAGGGCGACTGGGCCAGGACGAACTTCGATCTGTCGTCGCAGAGTGTCGGCGTCTTCGAGGGCGAGCGCCTGGTTGGGACAGCAGAGGTGGCCGACGGCCGTAGAGCCGATGCCGCTGTCCTTCCCTCCCATCAAGGGCGTGGCATCGGGTCGTGGCTGGCGCGATGGAGCGAGGAGCAGGCGAAACGCGACGGGGGCACGCTGGTCGGGCAATCCCGGTTCGGCGGCAGCCCGGGCGAGACGCTGCTACGCGGACGCGGTTACGAAACGCTCTGGACGTCGTGGGTGCTCGAGCTGTCGCCCGAGAAGGAGGTTGCCGAACAGCCCCTCCCCCAGGGATATTCGATCCGCGGACTGGTGCCCGGACAGGACGACCACATCGCGTATCAGGTGGTCGAGGACGCGTTCAACGAGTGGCCGAACCGTAACCCGCAGACCTTCGACGACTGGTCCGTGCGGTTGCTGCGTCGCCGCGGGTTCGAGCCGTGGCAGATGCGGTTGGCCATCGACCACTCGAACGAGGTCGTCGGGGTGGCAGCCCTGCTGATCGATTCGGCCGGCGAGGCCTACATCGACCAGCTCGCGGTGCGAGGCGACCAGCGCGGACTCGGGCTGGCACGAGCCCTGATGGCGGACGCGTTCCGGCTCGGTCGGGAGAAGGGCGCCGTCCGTTTCGGGCTGTCGACCGACTCGCGCACCGGCGCGCTGGGGCTGTACGAGAAGGTCGGGATGCACGTCACCCAGACCTGGTACCACCTGGCGAAGCAGATCTGACCCTGGTCAGAGTGTCGCGCTCATGGCCTCGGTCTCCTGGTGCAGGAGGCCGACGATCACGCTCCTCGTCAGGCAGCGACCCCGAGTCAGTCGACGGCGCCGGTTCCGGCAACCTCCCGAGCCGAATGGCCGAGGACCGGCATCAGCCGGTCGATCGACCAGCCGATACCTGCGGCCAGGATCAACGTGCCGATCCCGACCGTCGCGCCGCAGAGCCAACCGACCAGCACGCACAACCCCTGGAAGATCGTGTAGCTCCACTTGAACGGTACCGGCGGGTCGAACGCCAGAGCCGCAGCTTCGGTCGGACCGGCGCCGAGATCGGTCGCCAGGTACGCCGCGACGCCGATGCACAGCACCACGTAACCGACGGCGAACATCCCGATCCGGGCCGACAGATCGTCCGGAGTCGGCATCACCTTGAGAAAAGCACTGACCGACAGGCCTACGACGACGAGTTGGCAGACAGTGCCGATACCGGGCTTCTGCCCGCGCAACCAGGCCAGGGCGACCAGCACAGCGGCGCTGATCCAGCTGACCACCGCGAAGTCGACACCGGTCGCGTCCGTGAGACCGCTCATCAGCGTGGAGTAGCCGTCCGAGCCCAGCTTGGCGGCCAGCAGGAAGGTGACCCCCAGACCGAGGACGATGCAGCCGATCGGAAGTTGCAGAGCGCGGCGGATCGGGGACACGCCCTGCAGACTATGTGTCGACCAACCTCACGTTCGCGGTGGCCGGGCCGTCTTTCGAAGGTGATGACCATGAAGCAGCCGTTCGACCACGCCGTGCGCGAGCACGGCGACGTGGTGCTGCGGGTGTGCCGGGCGGTGCTCGGCCATCACACCGCGGCGGACGATGCCTGGTCGGAGACCTTCCTGTCGGCCATGCGTGCCTGGCCGGATCTGCCGGACGACGCGAACGTGCGCGCCTGGTTGGTGACGATCGCCCATCGCAAGGCGATCGACGTCGTCCGGCGCGAATCACGTCACGTTCTGGTGTCCGATGTACCGGACGCACTGGACGACAACGGTTTTCCGTCTGAGGACGATCGGGAACTGTGGGCGCGAGTCGCGGCGCTGCCGGATCGGCAGCGGCAGGCCATCGCGTACCACCACCTGGCCGGGCTGTCCTATACCGACGTCGCCTACCTGATCGGCGGATCAGCCGAAGCTGCGCGGCGCGCAGCCGCCGACGGCATGAAGAAACTACGCATCATGTATCGCGAGGAGGAGTCATGAACCAGCTGGACGACCTGCGCACCGACCCGGCGCACCTGGAGATGTTGCGCGCTCACCTCGCGGATACGGCAGGGGACGAGGTCGAGGTCGCCTACCGCACGGTCGACTCCCCCGTCGGTGAATTGCTTCTAGCCACAACGACTTCGGGACTGGTTCGGGTCGCTTTCGAACTCGAGGACTTCGACACCGCGCTCGTGATGCTGGCAGCGCAGATCAGCCCACGGGTGTTGCACGCTCCTGGTCGACTGGACGAGGCTGCCCGGTCGCTGGAGGAGTACTTCACCGGACGTCTGCGCGCCTTCGAGCTCCCGCTGGACCGCTCGCTGTCCCGCGGTTTCCGCGCCCGCGTGCACGAGTACCTGCCGTCCATCCCTTTTGGGAGCACCGAGTCGTACAGGCAGGTCGCCGAGCACGTCGGCAACCCCCGCGCCGTCCGGGCGGTCGGCACCGCGTGTGCGATGAACCCACTCCCGATCGTGGTGCCCTGTCACCGGGTGCTGCGCTCGGACGGGACCATCGGCGCCTACCTCGGCGGCACCGAGGCGAAGCAGACCCTCCTCGATCTGGAGTCCGGTACCCGCTGAGCGGCTCTCCGCGAAACCGGTCAGCCGGAGTTGCGCAGGGCTGTGGCCAGACCGTTCATGGTGAGCAGGATGCCGCGGCGCACCTGTTCGTCCTCGTCCCCGGCACGGTAGCGGGCGAGCAGTTCGACCTGCAGATGGTTCAACGGCTCCAGGTACGGAAAACGGTTGAACACCGATCGCTTGAGCGCGGTGTTGTCCCACAGCAGGTCCTCGTGACCGGTGATCGCGGCGTACATGCGCAGCGTGCGCGCGTGCTCCTCGGTGATCTTGCCGAAGACCCGCTCGCGCAGTGCTTCGTCGTCGACGAGGCGCGAATAACGTTCGGCAATACCGAGATCGGACTTCGCCATGACCTGCGCCATGTTCGAAACCACGGTGCGGAAGAAGGGCCAGTGCTCGTAGTAGTGCTTGAGCTTGGCGAGCTTGGTCTCGTCGCCGTCGATCCAACGTTCCAGCGCGGAACCGGTGCCGTACCAACCCGGCAGCATGACGCGGGCCAACGACCAGCTCATCACCCACGGGATCGCCCGCAGGTCGGAGATCTGCTCGGTGGGTTTACGGGACGCCGGACGCGAGCCGATGTTCAGCGCACCGATCTCGGCGACCGGGGTGGAGGTCTTGAAGTACTCGACGAATCCGTCTGTGTGGTGGACCAGTTCGCTGTACGCGTCCCGGGCCAGGGCCGCCAGTTCATCGAGATCACGGTAGGCCTGATCGGTGTCGTCCAGCCCTTCGATGTCGAGCAGCGACGATTCGAGGGTGGCGGCGACGAGAGCTTCGAGATTGCGGTACGCGAGCGCGGGCTCGGCGTACTTGGCGGCGATGATTTCGCCCTGCTCGGTCAGTCGCAATGAGCCACGGACGGCACCCGGAGGCTGGGCGAGGATCGCGTCGTAACTCGGGCCGCCGCCGCGTCCGACGGTGCCGCCGCGTCCGTGAAACAGGCGCAGACGGATGTCGAATTCCGTTGCCACGTCGACGAGGTCGAGTTCCGCGCGGTAGAGCGCCCAGTTCGCGGCGAGGTATCCGCCGTCCTTGTTGGAGTCGCTGTAGCCGAGCATGACCTCCTGCAGACCGCCCTTCGAGTCGACCAAGGCGCGGTACGCGGGCAGGGCGAGGGCCGCCCGCAGTGTGGTGGCCGAGACCTGAAGATCCTCGATGGTCTCGAACAACGGCACAATGTTCACCGAGCAGGTCGCGCCGTCCGTGTCCGGCACGTAGAGACCGGCCTCCTTGAGCATGACGGCGCATTCGAGGATGTCGGAGACACTCGTACACATCGAGATCACATAGTTGGGAATCGCTTCCGTACCAAAGGTTTTCACCGCGTCCGCGGCGGAGGCCACGATCGCGAGTTCGCCGGAGGTCTGCTCGGAGAACTCCGCGCCACGACCGACCAGCGGTCGCCGGGAGCTGAGTTCCTGCACGAGCAACTCGACCTTCGCGTCCTCGTCCAGGGCGGCGTAATCGTCGTGCACGCCCGCCCACGCGAACAACTCGGCGATGGTCTCCTCGTGCACGTCGGAGTTCTGCCGCAGGTCGAGCCCGTACAGGTGGAACCCGAAGGTGCGGACCGCCTCACGAAGACCGGCGAGTTCGGCGTCTGCGAGCAGGTCGTCGTGGTTGGCACGCAACGAGTCGTCGACGACGTTCAGGTCGTCCAGGAACTCCTGCGCCTGCGCGTACGGCGCAGCTCCTTCGACCTCGATCGCACCGTCGGCGGGGCGACCGAAGAAGTTCTCGTAGGTGCGCTCCAGCCGTCCGCGGATCCATCGGATCGCGCGACGGTAGGGCTCATCGTCCCGCTCGTCCTCGGTGTTGAGGTCGGCCAGCGTCGTGAGCGAATCACTGATCGGAGCGAGTCGTTTCGACAACGACAGGCTGACCTCGAGGCCGTCGAGTTCACGCAGGTAGTGGCCGAGTGCGATCTGGGATGCACGTCGCGAGGCCGTGGCGACGACGTCGGCGTTGACGTTCGGGTTGCCGTCCCGGTCGCCACCGATCCACGAGCCGGCACGCAGCATTGGCTCCTCGAGCAGATCGGCGCCCGGGTAGAGCTCGTTCAGCTCGCGACGCACCTGCGCGTTGATGCGCGGCATGACGTCGAACAGCGATGCCTCGAAGAAGCGCAGCCCGACCTCGATCTCGTCCTCGATCTGCACACGCTTCAGCCGGATGAGCGCGGTCTGCCAGAGAGTGATGATCTGGATCTTGATGTCCCGCGACGCATCCCGCTCTTCCTCTGCGTTGAGGGTCATGCGCTCGCGGGTTCGCATGATGCGTTTGATCTTGCTCTGCGCCTCGAACACGGTGCGGCGCCGGGTCTCGGTCGGGTGCGCGGTGACCACCGGGACGACCGTCGCGTCCCGCAGCGCGCTCTCGACCTGGCGGTTGTCGAGGTGCGCAGCCTGCAGTTTGGGGAAGGTAGCCGCGAGCGAACCGTCGATCGGTGCCTCACCCGCGTTGACGTGCACGGCGCGACGACGCTCCCGGTGCAGGTCTTCGGCAAGGTTCGCGAGCAGCGCGAACAGGCTGAACGCCCGGATCACATGCAGCGCGTCCTTGGTCGACAGGTCGTGGAAAAGCTCTGCGAAACCCTCGCGATCGACCTCCTGGCGCCGGACGGCGAATGCCTTCTTACGTGCCTGCTCCACAAGTTCGAAGACTCGCTCGCCCTCCTGCTCGCGCACCACGTCGCCGAGCATCCCGCCGAGCAGGCGGATGTCGTTGCGAAGTGGTTCGGTCGCGGCGCGGCCCTCGTCGGTCGCCTCGAACACCATCTGCGGCTGGTCGATCATGGCGCCCAGTATGGTCGCGACCGCCCGGTAACCGAGACGCCCTGTTCAGCCCGCGGACGCGACCTTCGTCACGTCGAGACCACACCCAGTGCCTGCCGCAACGCACCGAGCGCTTCGGCGAGGTGCTCCCTGCTGGTGCGCGCGAGGGGTGAGTTGACCCAGGGATGCACTCCCCCGGCGACCACCCGCAGCTGCACCTGGTTACCGGCTGCCTGCATGGCCTCGGCGTAGGCGATGCCCTCGTCGCGCAGCACGTCGAAACCGGCAACGCCGACGTACGCGGGCGGCAGGTCGGTGAGGTCCTGCGCCAGCAGTGGTGAGACGCGCGGGTCGGCCGCGTCACCGTCCGGACCGATGTAATGGTCCTGATACCAGTCCATTTCGGACGCCGTGAGGAAGTATCCCTCCCTGAACTTCGCATAGGAATCGGTGCGTCGCGACAGGTCGGTGACGGGCACGAACAACAGCTGGAAGGCCGGTTGCACCGCGTCGCCGCGGGTCTGCTGGGCGATCACCGCCGACAGGTTGCCGCCGGCGCTGTCGCCACCGACGGCGATACGGCGGGGATCGACACCGATCTCGGACGCGTGCTCGACGGCCCACCGGAACGCGCCGATCGCGTCGTCCACGGCTGCCGGGAAACGGTGTTCGGGCGCGAGCCGGTAGCCGACATTGAGTACGGCCACCTGCGCCTGGTCGCAGATGCGGCGACAGAGTCCGTCGTGCGACTCGATGCTGCCGAGCACCCAACCGCCGCCGTGGAAGTAGACCAGCAGCGGGAGCTTCGGGTCTTCGGACGGCTTGTAGAGACGAGCCGGAATCGACGCGTCCGGCAGATCGAGGGTGAGGTCTTCGACCTGCCTGACCTCGACCTGTGGACCGGCAGACACGAGCGACTCGTGTTCGAGCAGGTCGCGGGCTTCCTGCAGGGTCATGCCCGCGTACTCGGTCGCCCCACCGAGTTCGAGCATTCTCAAGCCCACGGCGAAGTCGACATCGAGGGTCCGACCGTCCGCCGTCGGCGGCTTACCGGCAATCGCCCGCTTCACCACTCGGGGCAACTTGGCACCGCCGTTGAAGACGGTCTTCTCGATGCGCAAACGCAGATCGCTCACGGGTCAGTCCTTGTCGGCGAGGTGCGGCGGGAAGCCACCGGTGGCGATCGGGCCGGTGCGGTCGATCGTGATCCGGATGCGCGACTTGCCCTGGTCGACGACGCCACGGGTCACCGGCGAACTCTGCAGCGAGCCGTCGCGGCGGAACGTGGTGCGCACCATGGTGGGCCGGGAGCGGACGAAATCGAGCACCTCCTGCAGTAGACGTCGGTCGGCGGTCGCAATCTTGCGGGACATCTCGGGCTTCCTTCCGTCGGTGCGCTCAGTCTCGCCGAAAGTTCGTGAGCGCACGCCGCAAGGTCGAAGTCTGCACGACCCTGAATGCAGGGACGGCAGGCCCCGACCACATGCGGACCGCCAGAGTGAGGACTCAGTCGAGGTTCAGAGGATCTGCGTCCGGACGCCACCGTTGCGCGTAGGTTCGCAGCACCCGCAGCTTGTGCACATCACTCTTGTGCGCCTCGGCGAGCGCCACCCGCAGGCGGCACAGAGCAGCATCGACCGCCTCGTCCACGTCCTGTTGCGGCGAGCGTCCCAGCTCATCCACGAAGCTTCTGGCCGTGGGTGAGAGCTGCCCGACGATGGCGTAGGCCTCTGCAATGGTGCGGGCGGCGAAGGTCGCTGTCTGCTGCTCGGTGACGGGGAGAGCGTCGATCCGTCCACGCACCTGTTGAACCAGTGCGGCGTCGCTCGATCGCCCTGCCGCATCGAGCACTTCCGCGGCAAAGTCCCAGGGGCTCCTGGCAGCGCGTGCGGCCGCTGTTCCGCGGGGGAGACTCCAAGCCATTCCTACGCGCTCCGTGTGCTGCGCAAACGGCGGACGGTTCGGGTCGAGGACGAAATCGACGATCACACCGAGCCGGTCGATGTCATGCAATTCGATTGCGCGCCACCAGTCCTCGGTGAGGCGTCGACACCTCGGGTCGTCCAGGCCCGTCTGAAGGATCAGAGCGCTGCGGCGAACCCGGTGGTGTTCTCCCTTGTGCACGACGACAAGGACATTTCCAGCCGACGGTCTCGGCCTTGGCCGACCGCTGATACGCGGCTCGGCGATGAAATGTGGCCGACCGACGGACATGCCCCCGGAAACGGCGCGAATCTCGGTCTGCGACGGATGCTCGACGTTGATCACGAGTCGATCGATTGCCGGCATTTCGTGGGCCCCTTTCCGAAGATGTGCACGTTAGTGGCGCACCACCATCGGATGACCGCCGCGCCGCAACGGTTCCGGCGTGGCCCGCGGCGCGCTATCAGGCAGTCCGACGTGCTGCTGCGCGTAGAACTCGCCCCAACCCAGTGTCGGCTTGAGCTCCAAAGGGATCGGTTCCGACAGTGGGCCGAAGTAGCCGTCCCCCTCCCAACCGTCCGGGGGTGAACCGAACGCATCCGCTCCCGCATCGTGTGTGCGGGCGAGGGCGCGTCCGAACTCCTCAGCCGCCCGCGCCGTCGGAGCCACCTCGGTGAGCTCGACGAGGTCGAGGTGATGCTCGCGCACGTCCAGCACATCGACGACCGTCGCGCCGGCGGCGTCCTCGAGCCAGCGCAGACCGGCGGCTTCCCAACGAAAGAAGCCGGTCGGCGCGGAGGCGCTCTGCTTACGGAACATCGACCAAGCCTGACATCGACGGGCTGCAGCCACACCTGCGCCACCGAGCACGACATCATCGAACGGGCACGTCCACTCTCGGGAGGAACGCAGTGAGCGAAGAGCACGTCGACCGGATCCGCCGGCTGCAGGAGGGGTGGACGCGACGGCACGAGGAGCGGGAGATCGTCGACATCTTCTGTTCCGTGCACGGCGAGGAACTGACGCAGCTGAAGAACGCGCTCAACCGGCGCGACGATCATCACGACCTCGAGGAACTGATCTTCGGCGACATCGACGACGAGTCGGTGCGCGAACGGGTCCTCGATCACTTCGCGGCGCAGGCCGAGCCACTCGGGCGACTCGGGGTGAAGGTGCTGTCGGACATCGACGACACCGTCTTCCCGATGATCCACGAGACGCGTTACCCCCGCGGCCACTTCCTGGTTCCCGGGTCGCTGGCCTTCCTGCAGGCCCTGGACGACGGTCCCACCGAGTCGCCGTGGTCACGCGGCGACCTCACGTTCCTGACCGCGCGGCCCGAGATCGCGTTCGGTCTCATCGAATCGAACTCCAAGGACGTGCTGCGCAAAGCGGGGGTCGCGAGTTCATCCCTGCTGGCCGGCAGCCTGATGAACCTTCACTCGAAGGACGCCATGGCGGACGGCAAGGTGGCGAACTTCGCGCACTACCGCAAGCTCTTCCCCGAGTACGGCGTCGTGTTCGTCGGTGACTCCGGCCAGGGCGACGTCCTGGTCGGACAACGCGTCCGGACCGATTATCCGGACGCCGTGTCGGCGGTGTTCATCCATGATGTCGTCGACACCCCGGCCGCTC
Source organism: Yimella radicis (assembly GCF_054778255.1). Taxonomy (NCBI): domain Bacteria; kingdom Bacillati; phylum Actinomycetota; class Actinomycetes; order Micrococcales; family Dermacoccaceae; genus Yimella; species Yimella radicis. Next base: position 130,823 of record NZ_BAAGZR010000006.1, on the reverse strand, counting down.
GACGCGAGGAGTTGGCGGCATGCGGAGTCCACGTTTTCGAGACATACGTCGGTGCAGCCATGAAGGCGTACAGCCTCGGCCTGGTCTCGCCCCACAACGTGAAACGGGTTGTCACAGAATCACTTGCCGCGCTCGACGACATCGATTGGGAGACCGCCGAACAGGAGGCCTCGACCAGGAAGTTGTTGCAGCGCGACGCCGACGAGGCGCTCGCGCTGGGGTGACGTCAGCGCCGCAGCACGGCGGGAAGAGTGCGAGCTGCTTCGACCATCGCCGGTCCGTACCAGGTGATCAACCGGCCGCTGATCAGTTCCGTGGGAACCTCGACGAAGGCCTCCGGGCCGTCGTCGGCGGTGAAGACGTACGGCTCGTCGGGCAGCAGCACGAGATCCGCGCGGCTCGGGTCGTCGAGATCGGCCAGGTCGGCGTGCGGGTATCTGCCCTCGGCGCCGTCCGGAACGACCACGTCACAGCCGAGGCACTGGAGGAGGTCGGCGGTGTACGTCGGCCGCCCGACCACCATCCACGGATCGCGCCAGATCGGCACAACCACTCGCCGAGTGTCCGCAGAACCGCCGACCTCACCCGCGCGTCCTGCGGACATTCGCCACAGAGCGTCGGCCTCGTCCATCCAGCCGGGTGACCCCCAGCCGAGAGCTTCGGTGAACAATCGGCGCATCGAGTCCAGCGCCTGCGGCACGGTCTCGATGTCGGTCACCCAGACTGCAATCCCTTTATCCCGCAGGCGCTTCACGTCGAGCTCGCGGTTCTCTTCCTTGTTGGCGACCACCAGGTCGGGTGCCAACTCGGCGATGGCCGCAACGTCGGGGTTCTTCGTGCCTCTGACGCGCGGCACATCGAGGTCCACGGGATGGGTGCACCAGTCGGTGGCACCGACCAGAGCCTGTGGACGGGTCGCCGCGATCGCTTCGGTGAGGGAGGGGACGAGGCTGACGACTCGTTGGACCTCGTCGGGGAGGTCGCCGTGGAATCCGAGATCGTCGATCTGTGTTCGCACCCGCCCGACCTTACTCAGCGCGCGAACGGAAGTGGTCGCGATCACGACCACTTCCGTTGACTACGGGTGTAGAGGCTGGTCAGACGTTGCGCCGGTACTGACCGCCCACCTCGAAGAACGCCTCGGTGATCTGCTGCAGCGAGCACACCCGCGCGGCGCGCATCAGCACGTCGAACACGTTGTCGCCGTTGACCGCTGCGGCACGCAACTCGTCCAGCGCCTGCTTGGACTCGCCCTGGTGCCGCTGCTGGAACTCGCGGACGCGGGTGAGCTGACCCTGCTTCTCGGTCTCGGTGCCGCGGGCGAGTTCGATGTGCTTCGGCGTGCCGTCGTCGGCCTTGGGGTTGCGGAAGGTGTTGACGCCGACGATCGGCAGCGAGCCGTCGTGCTTGCGGTGTTCGTAGAGCATCGATTCGTCCTGGATGCGACCGCGCTGGTAGCCGGTCTCCATCGCGCCGAGCACGCCGCCACGCTCGGTGATGCGGTCGAACTCCTTCAGCACCGCCGCCTCGACGAGGTCGGTGAGCTCGTCGATGATGAACGATCCCTGGAGCGGGTTCTCGTTCATCGCCAGACCCCACTCACGGTTGATGATCAACTGGATCGCGAGCGCACGACGCACCGACTCCTCGGTCGGCGTGGTGACAGCCTCGTCATAAGCGTTGGTGTGCAACGAGTTCGCGTTGTCGTAGATCGCGATGAGCGCCTGCAGCGTGGTGCGGATGTCATTGAAGTCCATCTCCTGTGCGTGCAGGGACCGGCCGGACGTCTGCACGTGGTACTTCAACTTCTGGCTGCGGTCGTTCGCGCCGTACTTCTCCTTCATCGCCACCGCCCAGATACGGCGGGCGACACGGCCGAGCACCGAGTACTCGGGGTCCATGCCGTTGCTGAAGAAGAAGCTCAGGTTGGGCGCGAAGTCGTCGATGTCCATGCCCCGTGCGAGGTAGCTCTCGACGTAGGTGAACCCATTCGCGAGCGTGAACGCCAGCTGGCTGATGGGGTTCGCGCCGGCCTCGGCGATGTGATAGCCGGAGATGCTGACCGAGTAGAAGTTGCGCACCTGGTGGTCGATGAACCACTGCTGGATGTCGCCCATCATCTTCAGGCTGAACTCGGTGGAGAAGATGCAGGTGTTCTGGCCCTGGTCTTCCTTGAGGATGTCGGCCTGGACGGTGCCGCGCACGTTCGCGACGGCGTACGCCGCGAGTTCTTTGCGCTCGTCATCGTTCGGCTCACGGCCTTCACGCTCGGTGAATGCGTCGACCTGCTGGTCGATGGCCGTGTTGAGGAAGAACGCGAGAATCGTCGGCGCCGGGCCGTTGATCGTCATCGACACGCTCGTCGTGGGCGAGACGAGGTCGAATCCGCCGTACAACACCTTCATGTCGTCCAACGTCGCGATCGAGACGCCGGACGTGCCGACCTTGCCGTAGACGTCGGGACGCTCGTCGGGGTCGCGCCCGTACAGGGTCACCGAGTCGAACGCGGTCGACAGGCGGGTGGCCGGCTGGCCTTCCGACAGCAGCTTGAAGCGGCGGTTCGTGCGGAACGGGTCGCCCTCGCCGGCGAACATGCGGGCAGGATCCTCACCCTCCCGCTTGAACGGGAAGACGCCGGCGGTGTACGGGAAGTAGCCCGGCAGATTCTCCCGGCGAAGGAACTTCACCAGCTCGCCGTGGTCGTCGAAGCGCGGGAGCGCGACGCGCGGAATCTTGTTGCCGGACAGCGATTCCCGAGTGAGTCTGTTGACGATCTCGCGGTCGCGGATCTTCACGACCTGCTCATCGCCGGAGTAGGACTCGACGATGCTCGGCCACTTCACCAGCGCCTTGGAGATCTCGTCGGGCACGTCCTGCTGCGCCTTCTCCATCAGCTCGGCGACACTGTGCGGCACCTCGCCGAGTTCGCCGGCGACCAGTTCGAAACGCTGCGCACGGGCTGCCGCCTTGGCGAACTTCGCGGTGTCGGAGTGATAGTCACGTACCGTTTCTGAAATCTCGGAGAGGTAGCGGACGCGGGACGCCGGCACGATCGTGGCGATCCGGGTCGACTGCTTGGTGTCGACCTGCGGAAGCACGCCGTCCTCGACGTGCATTCCCTTCTCCGACAGCAGGTTTCGCAGCTCCTGGTAGAGCGCGGTCACGCCGTCGTCATTGAAGGTGGCCGCCGAGGTGCCGTAGACCGGCATGTCCTCGGGCTTCTTGCCGAAAGCCTCACGGTTGCGCACCATCTGGCGTCCGACATCGCGCAACGCGTCCTCGGCCCCACGGCGTTCGAACTTGTTGATCCCGACCACGTCGGCCAGGTCGAGCATGTCGATCTTCTCCAGCTGGCTGGAGGCGCCGAACTCCGGAGTCATCACGTACATCGACACGTCGGAATGGTCGATGATCGCCGAATCGCCCTGGCCCACACCGGGAGTCTCGAGGATGACGAGGTCGAAACCGGACGCCTTGGTCAGCGCGATGATCTGGTCGAGGTGCTCGGGCACCTGGTTGTTGCCACGGGTGGCGAGCGACCGGAAGAAGATACGGTCACCGTCGAGCGAGCTCATCCGGATGCGGTCGCCGAGCAATGCACCACCGCCGCGCGAACGCGTCGGGTCGATGGCCAGCACCGCGACCCGCAGCTTGTCCTGCTGGTCGAGGCGCATGCGGCGCACGAGTTCGTCTGTCAGAGAAGACTTTCCAGAACCACCGGTGCCGGTGATGCCGAGCACGGGCACCGGACGCTTGGCCGCAGCCTGGTTGATCGCGTCGACGAACTCGGCGGAGAGCGCACCCTGCTCCGCGCCGGTGATCGCTCGCGCGATGGCTGCACGATCACCCGACAGCACTGCGTCCAGATCGGCCCGGCCCAGCTGCCAGAGGTCGTAATCACAGTCGGCGACAACAGAATTGATCATTCCGACCAGGCCCATGCGCTGGCCGTCCTCGGGCGAGAAGATCGTGACGCCGGCCTTGCGCAGGCGGTCGATCTCGTCATGCACGATGACGCCGCCGCCGCCACCGACGACCTTCACGTGTTCGGCGCCCGCCTGCTTGAGCAGATCGACGAGGTACTCGAAGTATTCGACGTGGCCACCCTGGTAGGAGCTGACCGCGATGCCCTGCGCGTCTTCCTCGAGCGCAGCGTCGATGACTTCCTGCACCGAACGGTTGTGGCCCAGGTGAATCACCTCCGCACCCTGCGTCTGCATGATCCGCCGCATGATGTTGATCGAGGCGTCGTGGCCGTCGAACAGGCTTGCGGCAGTAACGATCCGGACGTGGTGCTCCGGCTTGTGCAGTTCAGGCTTGGTGTCGGCCATGGGGTCCTCCGGGTGCGTGGACGTGACTCAGCTCTCGCAAAATAGTATGACTTCCTATTAATGGACGTCAACGCGAGTTTGATCTACTCTCGATCCATGACCGAAGCACCCGCCCGCCTCGCTGCCGACCCCATCGGGGTCGCGCGGGATCAGTGGGTGGATCGCGGGTGGGCCGATGCTGCGCCGGGCATGGCGGCAGTCACCTCGATCATGCGGGCACAACAGATCGTCTCGGCCCGAGTCGATGCGGTGCTGAAGCCGTTCGGCGTGACGTTCGCCCGCTACGAGGTGCTGATGCTGCTGACCTTCAGTCGTCGCGGCAGCCTGCCGATGAAGCTGATCGCATCCCGCCTGCAGGTGCACCCGACGTCCGTCACCAACGCGGTCGACCGGTTGGTGCAGGCCGGGCTCGTCACCCGTACCACGCACCCCGACGATCGGCGCGCGTTCATCGTGGCACTGACACCAGAAGGACGCTCACTCGCGCAAGAAGCGACGGCTGCGCTCAACGAGCAGGTCTTCGGCCGACCGGAACTCGACCGCGACGACCTCGAGTCACTCGTGTCGATCATCGCCCGGATGCGTTCTGCCGCAGGCGATTTCTGAGCACAACTCAACCGCCGACGCACAGGCCGAGCGCGGCGACCAAAACTGACCCGATGACCATCCCGAGCGCATGCACGACGCCCGCCCAGTGCACCTTCGGCGCGAGCAGCAGCCGGGCCGACTCCACAGACGCCGCGCTGAACGTGGTGAACCCGCCCATGGCACCCGTACCGAGCACCTTCGTGGCCTCCGAAGCGTGTCCGAAGTGACCGACGAGCAGGCCTAGCACGAACGATCCGAGCAAGTTGATGACCAGAGTGCCGACCGAGACCCTCACTCGCACCCGCGCGGCGATCCAGGTGTCGAGCACACAACGCAGGAGTGCGCCAGTGCCTCCCCCGAGGGCGATCCAAAGCATCATCGGTTCATGCCCGGCAGTCGGAGCCCGATCCCTGCGGCGAGCACTCCGGCCACGACGCTCGCGGTCGCATAGGCAAGACCGGCGCCCAGGTCACGCTCCACCACCTCGACCGCGAAGGCGCTGTAGGTCGTGAATCCGCCCAACAGACCCGTCCCGAGTCCTAACCGAACTCGTCGGCGTGCACCGCTGTCGTCGGCGAGATGCGCAAGCACCCCGAGCAGAAGGCCGAGCAGAAGCGCACCGAGCACGTTGATGACGAAGGTGGTCCACGGCCAGCCGTCCGCCCGCATCGGGAACCGCTCACTCAGCAGTGCACGCGCGGTCGTGCCGGCGGAACCACCGACGAAAACCAGCGCCGGGAGCACCAGCCGGTCGGAACGAACTGCGGCGGCGTCCGTATCGGGTGGCTGGCGGTTCACCCGGGAAGGCTATCCAGCCGGGTGCTCACTTCACAGGCGAAGGCGTCGCCGCGGACGCGCGGACGGCTCGCTCCATACGCAGCACCGCCGGATCATCGACGCCGCCGACCGGCTCGTCGCCGAAAATCGGGACGATCATGATCAAGCCCCTCGGTGTGCGGCGACCGGCTTCGGCGTCGAATTCGAGGTGCACGTGAACACGGTAGTTCGGACTGTTGTGGCTGGTCCGGATGAACGTCACCTTGGTTTCGGCGCCTACGGATTCGTTCCTCATCCGTAGGGCTCAACCAGCGGTGTGGGCAGGGCTCGACCAGCGTGTTCGGGAGCTCGACCAGCGTCTGATCTCGATCGAGTTGCTTCGTGAACGCGAGAGGTATCGGCGCGCGGGACTTCGTTCCTCAGTCCCCGGCTCAACCAGCGGTACTCCGGAGCTCAACCAGCGGTCCTTGGGAGCTCAACCATCGTGGCAGACATCTGCCAGTACGTCATCGGGGTGGACACCCACGCCGCCACGCACCACTACGCCGTGATCCATCCCGGGACCGGAGCAGTCCTGGACGGAGTTGGAACGGCGCCGCACCGTCACGATCAACATGCTCACCGCGCTGTTACACGCGACCGCGCTCGGTACGGATGCCCGGCACGCGCTCACGATCGCCCAACTGGGGCAGGTCGCGACCTGGCGACCACGCTACGAACCCCTGGACATGACCATCCTGCGTGAACTGGCTACCGAGTACGCCCAAGACATCCTGGTGCTGGATCAACAACGGGCCGCGAACAAGAAACAGATCCGACAGATCGTGCGTCGGTACTCGGGGGCTCACCCAGCGTTGGTCAGGGGTTCTCGGCAGCGGTGATGGCCTTCTGGGCGAGCTTCTTGACGCGGCGGCGGCGCTTGGGGCGCTCGGGGATCATGGAGCGCATCTCCTCCAGCTTGCCGAAGCAGAGCAGACGGTCCTCGGCCTCCAGCACCTTGCCCGGACGCGGCGACGGGGTGACCGAGGTGCCGCGGTGCAGGGTGAGAACAGTGATGTCGCGGTCGGACAAACCGCTGTCCCGCAACGCTTTTCCGACCATCTCCGAGCCGGAGTGCACTGCCAGCTCGGCGACGCCGTACCCGGTCGAGACGGCCAGCCGCTGGCGGACGTCGATCTCGGGGAAGTCGACCTGGTCGCCGATGAAGTCGATGATCGCGCCGGCGACGTCGAGCCTGGTCGCGGTCTCGATGCCCTGCAACCCGGGTGAGGAATTGACCTCCATCACCAACGGCCCGTCATTGCCTTCGAGCATGTCGACACCGGCCACCCGCAGACCCATGATCTGCGCCGCACGAACAGCAGTCGCCTCGTACTCCGGATCGAGTTCGACGGCCTCGACCGAGCCACCACGGTGCACATTGGAGCGGAACTCATCGCCCTGAGCCGTCCGGCGCATCGCAGCGACGACACGGTCACCGACGACCAGCGCCCGGATGTCGCGCCCCTTGCTCTCCTTGACGAAGGCCTGGATCAGCACGTTCTGCGAGGTCGACTGCAAGGTCTCGATGATCGCCTCCGCCACCTTGACCTCCGGCGCCAGGATCACGCCGATGCCCTGCGTCCCCTCGAGCAGCTTGATCACGACGGGAGCGCCGCCGACCTGCTCGATCGCCTGCTTCACATCGGCGCGGTTGCGCACGAAGAAGGTGGCCGGCATGCCGATGTTGTGCCGCGACAGGATCTGCGTGGCGCGCAGCTTGTCGCGGCTGTTGCTGATGCCGTTCGCGGTGTTGGGCGTGTAGACGTCCATCTGCTCGAACTGGCGCACGACAGCCGTACCGAAGTAGGTGATCGAAGCACCGATGCGCGGCAATACCGCGTCGTACGAGGACAATCGGCGACCACGGAACTGCAGGTCGGGTTCGTCGTTCGACAGGTCGATTCCGAAGCGGAGCGTGTTGAGCACCTTCACGTCGTGCCCGCGTTCGAGGGCAGCGGTTCGCAGGCGTTGGGTCGAATAAGCACGCGGCGCACGGGACAGAATCGCGAGTTTCACGGTGGCACCCTGCCACACTGTCCGGGTGCCAGCGCCCAGCGAGTCCAACCTCACCGTCGGCTGGCGCGAGTGGGTCTGCCTGCCCGACCTCGGAGTCGACTGGGTGAAGGCCAAACTCGACACCGGCGCGCGCACCTCCTCGATCCACGCGTACGAGGTGCAGGAGTTCGAACGGGACGGCGTCGACTGGGTGCGCTTCGACGTTCGGCCCTGGCAGAAGTCCACCGACGACATCGTCGCGGCCGAACTCCCCGTGCACGACCGCCGTGACATCCGCAGTTCCAACGGGCAGATCCAGCGCCGCATCGTCGTCTCCACCACGCTGTCGATCGCCGACCGCAGGATCCCCGCCGAGTTCACACTCACCGACCGTGACGAGATGGGTTTCCGGATGCTTGTCGGCCGCGAAGCGCTGCGCCAGGGCTTCCTGGTCGACTCCGGCCACTCCTACTACGGCGGACGCCCGTCGCTGCAGACCCGGCGACGCAACCGGGGCCACGCATGAAGCGCGAGTCGTTCGCGATCGGCAACGTCCGCGTCCGCCCGGGCAGCACGAAGAACACCGAACTGCCGATCACCCGGCTGGTCACCGGCGCCGAGGTCTCGCTGCCGATCCGCGTGGTGCACGGCAAGGAGGACGGCCCGGTCGTCTGGGTCAACGCGGCGATCCACGGCGACGAGGTGGTCGGGGTCGAGGTCATCCGTGAGGTGCTGGCCTCGTTGTACCCCAAGGAATTTCGCGGCACGCTGATCGCCGTCCCGGTCGTCAATGTGCACGGCTTCCTGGCCGGCGACCGCTACCTGCCCGACCGGCGCGACCTCAACCGCAGCTTCCCCGGGTCCGCCCGCGGCTCGCTCGCCGGACGCATCGCGCACCTGTTCCTGCAGGAGGTCGTCGCCAAGTGCGAGGTCGGCATCGACCTGCACACCGCGTCCGACCGGCGCACCAACCTGCCGCAGGTGCGCGCGGACCTCGACGACGCCCGCACCCGCGAACTCGCCACGGCCTTCGCGGCACCGGCGATGATGCACTCCGAGATCCGCGACGGGTCGTTGCGGCACGTCGCCGGCGAGCGCGGCGCGCGCGTCCTGCTCGTCGAATCAGGTGCGCCCCTGCGCCTGGACGACTGGGCGATCGAACCCTGCGTGGTCGGCGTCCGACGGGTGTTGGCGGGGATGGGGATGATCGATCCCTTCGAGGGCGAACCGCCCACGCCGTCCATCGAGTGCCGTGGCAGCGGCTGGGTGCGCGCTCGCCGCACCGGGATCCTGCGCCTGGACGCACACCTGGGACAACACGTCGCCCTCGGCGAGCGGCTCGGTGCGCTCTACGACTCGTTCGGCAAGACGTTGCGCGCCGTGTACGCCGACCGCGACGGCATCATCGTCGGCCACACCGAGGCACCGTTGGTGAACTCCGGCGATGCGCTCGTGCACATCGCCACCATCGTCTGAGCCGATCAGGTCTCGTCGACCCATGCGGCGGCCAACCGCACGCAGCGGCGCAGCGACTGGGTGATCCGCTCGGCGATGTACGGAGCCTCGTCCCGCATGCTCGCGTCGAGCAACTCGTTCGCCGCCCGCGCCCGTTCACCTGGCACGACCGCGAACTGGGCGTTGTCGATCGCGGTCTTCACCGCAGCCGCGGCGTCGCCCAACGCACGGCGCTGATCGTCCGCGACGGTCTCGAGTCCGTCCTCGAGCACCTCGCGAGCAAGGTCTTCGAGCAACAGCGCGCACGCCTGCGTCGCCTCCTTGAGCCCGAGGACATCGGCTCGAACCCGGTCCCACCGCGCCCTCCGGAAGTTGCCGCGTCCCGCACGCCCGGCCTCCTCACCCAATTCGCGAAGAACCGCGGCGGACGCCGGCAGTCCCTGCAGACAGGACGTGCGCAACTGTTCCTCCGTCTGCGGCGTGGGATGACGGAAGTGGTCGGCGAAGGCCTGCAGTGAATCCCCGATGTCGGTACGCACGACCATCGCGTGGCGTTCGACGTCATGCAATCCGAGGGAGGGGAAGACAGTGGCATTGACGACGAGACCCACCACCATGCCGAGCGTGATCTGCAGCAGGTAGCCGAGCGTGTAGTCGTTCAGGTCGTTGCGCCCGGCGGTGAAGACGAACAGCGCCGCCAACGGAACCCACGTGCTCTGCGCGCCCAACCGGGCGACTTTGCCGACCAGGATGCCCGCCCCGAGCGCGATGCCGACACTGAAGGCGTTGGGCAGCGCCGTCTTGTAGAGCGTCAGCGCACCCAGGACTCCGATGGTGAAGGCGATCCCGGCCTTGAAGGCTTCCTTGACGGAGTCGCTGAGCACGGAGTACATGACGGTGAGCGCGCCGAGCGGGGCGTAGTAGGAGTACTGCGCGAGTTCGGGTGGCAGCAGGTTTCCCAGCTTCCACGCAACCGCGGACGCGACGCCGGTCTTGATCGTCAGCCCGACCAAGGGATGCTGGTTGATGCCGCTGACCTTCGCGATGTTCCTACCGCGGTGATGGCGTACGTCGTCCGCCCTTCGACGGCGGATCCGTTCGATCACCCGCGCCCTTCTGCGGCGGTGCTGCGTGTCGTTCAAGTGCGGCCCTGTCTGATGGTGCGACCCCCGAGGTGCATCGGATCGACGATGCCAGCCGATACCGGACGTATGGGGGCCGTGCAGCCCTCGACTTCGGCACGTCTATTGAGGCCACCCGTGGGTATGAGTGAATCAGTCACGCGTCCAAGTGCGGGCTCCGGGAAATCGTCTGAAATCGTGGAGCTCATGGACGAGTTGACCATCGCGGTGTTGATCCTGGTCGCGTGCGATCTGCTGGTGGCCGCCGCCATCGGCTGGACGACGTGGGCCGCCGTGACCGGACGGCTGAGGCCCAATCAGTGGGCGGGTATCCGCACCGCGCGGACGATGCGCAACCAGGCCGCGTGGCGGGCCGGGCACACGGCCGCCTGGCCGATGGCCCGATCCCTGACCGTTGCGTCCGGTATCTGCGCCGTCGCCGGCTTGCTGCTCCTGATCCCTGGGTGGAAGATCGCGGCTGCCGTCGTCGCGTTCGCGCCCGAGGTTTTCGTACTGGCGGCCGCATGGCCCCTGACCCGGACCGCCGGCGAGGCTGCCGATGCAACCGACTGAGGCCGGCGGCTGTCCGGGAGGCCTGCTGATGCCCGGACGGTGCAGTACGGGTCGAATCTCAATACCCTTACCGTGTGGTTGATTCCTTCCTGCCGCAACGGGCGAAGGCCGTCGAGAAGTGGTTCGTGGAACGGATCGGGTGGATCGAGTCGGCGATCTTCGTGCTCGAACAACCCACCTCCACCGGTGCAACGGCCGGTGCTGCAGATGCCTGACAGCCGGCGGGTGGTGGTCGTCGGCAGCGGGCCCAACGGTCTGGCTGCGGCCGTCACTCTGGCCCGGGCCGGCCTGGAGGTCGAGGTTCTCGAGCGGAACGGCTGGGTCGGCGGCGGCACCGCCACCCGCGAGATCACCCTTCCCGGGTTCCGGCACGATCTGGCCGGCGCCGTCCACCCGATGGCACTGGCGAGCCCGTTCTTCCAGGCATTCGGGCTGACCGACCGGATCGAACTCGTCGTGCCCGAGGTCTCGTTCGGTCACCCGCTGCCCGACGGACGCACGGGCCGCGGCTACCGCGACCTCGACCGCACCGCCGAAGCGATCGGTGGACGCGACGGCGAGGCGTACCGCGACCTGCTGCGGCCGATCGTCGACCGGATCGACGCGGTCTCGCAGTTCGCGACCAGCCCGCTGATCGGTGTGCCGAAGCACCTGGCCGGACCCGCGATCTACGGCGCACGCTCGCTGGAGCTTGGAACTTACTTGTGGGGGTTGCGTTTTCGCGACGAAGTCGCCCCGGCGATGCTCATCGGGTGCAGCGCGCACACCATCGGTCAGCACCCACGCCTGGCGATGGCGGGGGCCGGCCTGATGCTGAGCGCAACTGCACATGCCGCCGGCTGGCCACTGCCCGTCGGCGGGTCGCAGGCGATCGCCGACGCCCTCGTCGCCGACCTGGAGCATCACGGCGGACGCGTCCGCACCGGTGTCGAAGTGACCGACCTGCGCGAGTTGGACGGGTACGACGGGGCGGTGCTGGACGTCGCGGTGCCCGGCTTGCTGCGCCTCGCCGGCGACCGGCTCCCCGCCGGGTATCGGCGTGCACTTCAGCGCTTCAAGCACGGCAACGGCGTCTCGAAGGTCGACATGGCGCTCGACGGTCCCATCCCCTGGACCGACCCGGTGCTGCGCGAGACGCCGACCATTCACCTCGGCGGCACCCGCGCACAGATCGCGGACGCCGAGCGTCAGGTCGCGCGCGGTCGCATCCCGGACCGGCCGTACATCCTGTTGGTACAACCGACCGTGGTCGACCCGTCGCGAGCACCGGCAGGCAAGCACGTGCTGTGGGCGTACGGGCACGTGCCGTACGCCAGCGACCATGACATCACCGAGAGGGCCACCGCGATGATCGAGGAGCATGCACCCGGTTTCCGCGACCTGATCCTGGCTTCGACGGCGACCAGGGCAACGGACTTCGAACGTGCGGTGAGCCCGAACTTCGCCGGGGGCGACTTCTCCTCCGGTGCGGTGACGATGACTCAGATGATCAAGCGCCCGGTGGCATCGCCGACCCCGTGGCGAACCCCGTTGGACGGCGTTTACATCGCTTCGGGTGCGACCTCGCCCGGTCCCAGCGTGCACGGCATGTCCGGCTGGTGGGCCGCGCGAACCCTGTTGGACGACAACAACATTCCGCTGCCCTCGCTCAGTGCGTGAGTTTGAGCTTGCCCCCAGGGGCCGTCTTGTCGCTGTCCGGGTACGGCGCCCCTCGTCCGGGAATCTCATCGCTGAGGTTCTGCTTCGAAGGTCTCACATCTGTCGCCGGCAGGCGACTCGCCCCGGCTCGGGTTCCTTCGTGGAATCGGACGGCGGCGCGTGGATCCCACGAAGGAACCCGAGCCGGGCTGCCCGCGTTGGAGCGGGCAGCCCGTACTCTGTGTAACGACCTGTCACCCCACCAGAAACGACGATGGACGACCAACCTCCGCATACCGGCCCCTTCCCCTCCTACCCGGTTGAGGCCCGCCGATGAGCATCGCGCTCTCGCTGCTGGCCGGAATCGTGGTCGTGCTGCTCATCACCGCAGTCACCGCATACTTCGTCGCGCAGGAATTCGCCTACATGGCGGTCGATCGTTCCAAGCTGGCTGCTCGGGCAGCCTCCGGGGACGAGGGCGCGCAGCGCACCCTGGAGATCACCAAGCGCACCTCGTTCATGCTTTCTGGCGCGCAGCTGGGCATCACCGTGACCGGACTGCTCGTGGGTTACGTCGCCGAGCCGCTGATCGGTTCGGCCCTCGGCGAGGTGATGGAACGCGGCGGCCTCACGATGGGAGTCTCGGTCGCGATCGGCAGCATCCTGGCGCTGCTGTTCTCCACCTTCGTCCAGATGCTCTTCGGTGAGCTCTACCCCAAGAACTACGCGATCGCGCGTGCCGACCAGATGTCCGGGCTGCTGTCGCGCTCGACGAAGATCTACCTGGCCGTGTTCGGCCCTATCATCTGGGTCTTCGACAAGGCGGCCGAGCTCTTCCTGCGCATGCTGAACATCGAGCCGGTGCACGACGTCGAGCACTCGGCCACCGCGGTCGACTTGGAACACGTCGTCGAGGAGTCGCGCGAACGCGGCGAACTGTCGGCCGAACTGTCGAACGTGCTTGACCGCATCATCGACTTCCCGCGGCAGAACGTCGAGCACGCGATGATGCCGCGCTCGCGCGTCGACGTCGTCCGTGACACCGCCACCGTCGGCGAGGTGCGCGAACTGATGTCGACCGGGCACACCCGTTACCCCGTGCTCGACGACGAGGAGCACATCCTCGGTGTCGTGCACCTGGTCGACGTGTTGAACGTCGTCGACCTGGCGACCCCGGTCACCGACATCGCCAAGCCGCCGTTGGTGCTGTCGTCCCTGATGGACCTGCCCGACGCCCTCGAGCAGATGGACGCCGAGCGCCAGGTGCTCGCCTGCGTCGTGGACGAGTACGGCGGCTTCACCGGCATTCTCACCGTCGAGGATCTCGCCGAGGAGATCGTCGGCGAACTAACCGACGAGCACGACCCCGAGGACGAGTCCTACGAACCCAAACCGGACGACGGAATCTGGGTGATGGGCGGTGATGTCCACGTCGACGAGGTGGAGCGTTCCCTGCACATCGACCTGCCCGAGGGCGACTACGAGACCGTCGCCGGCCTGATCATCGATGCCTACGGTTCGCTGCCGGAGGAAGGCGTGATCGTCGACGTCGAACTACCGATCGACGCAGCCGATCTCGTGGCCGACGAGCCGACCGACCCGCACGTCCTGCGGGCCGAGGTGCTGGAGGTGGAGCACTACGTGCCCACCCGCGTGCGACTCACCCTTCCGGAGCCCGCGCTGGTCCGCGAGGAGCGCGAGGATGAGGCGGACCGCGTCGAGCGGGCAGCCGCGGACGAGGAGGGACGGGCATGAGCACGACCACCGTCGTCCTTGCGACCATCGCGATCATCGTGTTGTCGGCGTTCTTCGTCGCGACGGAGTTCTCGCTCATGGCCGCGCGCAGGCACCGCCTCGAAGAACTCGCGTCCAACTCACGTGCGGCGCGCGCTGCGCTGCGCAACTCCAGCGAACTGACGCTGCTGTTGGCCGGGTCCCAGCTCGGCATCACCATGTGCACCCTGGCCCTCGGTGCGATCACCAAGCCTGCGGTGCACCACTGGTTGATGCCTCCGCTGGAGGCGGTCGGGCTCGGACCGACGTTCGCCGACGTGCTCGCGTTCGTCTTCGCGCTGATCATCGTCACCTTCCTGCACCTGGTGATCGGTGAGATGGCGCCGAAGTCCTGGGCCATCGCGCACCCGGAGATGTCGGCCACCGTGCTGGCCATCCCGATGCGCGCCTTCATGTGGCTGACCCGCCCGGTGCTGCGCCTGCTGAACGAGTCGGCCAACCGGTTGGTGCGCCGTAGTGGCGTCGAGCCGGTCGACGAGCTGACGATCGCCGGTGACCCGCAGGCTCTTCGCGCGCTGGTCGAACACTCCGCGAACGTCGGCGCGCTCGAACTCGGCTACCAGTCGTCCATCACCCAGGCCCTCGGCCTGGAGGACCTCACGGTCGGCAACCTGTTGCGCAAGGGCGCTCAGGTCACCTCGGTCGCCGGCTCCGCCACCGTGCGCGATGTTCAGGAGGCGACCCGTCGCAGCGGTCACCTGCGGGTGCTGCTCAAGGACGGCGACCACGTCCGTGGGTTCGTGCACGTGCGCGACACCCTCAGCGGGGTCGAGTTGGACGACTTCGCCGGGCCTCTCGCGCGTCCGGTGGTGGAGTTCCAGCGCACCACTCCGTTGCACCAGGCCATCGCGACCATGCGGGAGACCAGCACTCAACTGGCGGTCATCCGCAACGGCGAGAGGTTCGCCGGTGTGCTGACGTTGACCGACATCCTGCCGAGCTTGTTCCCGCGCGGGGTCGAGGCCCACGACTGACCTTTGAATGCATGAACGGCCACCCGGCGACCTGGGTGGCCGTTCATTCTCACCTTGGTTTCGGCGCATGCGAATTCGTTCCTCATTCGCATGGCTCAACCAGCGGTCAGGAGTCGCCGGGTCAGGTTTCCACTCGCGGTAGATCGACTCGATCTGTTCGGCGTACTCAACCAGCGGTCGGGTTTCGCCGGGTCAGGTTTCCACTCGCGGTAGATCGACTCGATCTGTTCGGCGTACTCAACCAGCGGTCGGGTTTCGCCGGGTCAGGTTTCTACTCGCGGTAGATCGACTCGATCTGTTCGGCGTACTCAACCAGCGGTCAGGGTTCGCCGGGTCAGGTTTCTACTCGCGGTAGATCGACTCGATCTGTTCGGCGTACTTCTGCTCGACGACGTGGCGCTTGATCTTCATCGTGGCGGTCAGTTCGCCGGTCTCCTCGGTGAAGTCGTCGGGTAGCACGACGAACTTGCGGATGCCTTCGGCCTTGGACACGGCGGCGCTCGCCTCATCGACGGCAACCTGGATCTCGGCGCGTAATTTGTCGTCGGAGGCGAGGTCGGGGCCGACCTGCTTGCCGTTCGCCGAGGCCCAGTCGGCGACGCCCTCGGGATCGAGCGCGATCAACGCCGACACGAACGGGCGTCCCTCGCCGACGAGCATCGCGTGACCGATCACCTCGTGCGAGCGCAGTTGCTCCTCCAACGGTCCGGGGGCGACGTTCTTGCCGCCGGCGGTGACGATGATCTCCTTGGCGCGTCCGGTGATCCGCAGATAACCGTCGGCGTCGAGTTCACCAAGATCGCCGGTCTTGAACCAGCCGTCGTGGAAAGCATCGCGGGTGGCGTCCGAGTTCTGCCAGTACTGCTCGAACACGACCGGACCGCGCAGTTCGATCTCACCGTTCTCGGCGATCCGGACCGCGTTGCCGGCGACCGGTCGACCGACGGTGCCGATGCGCTGCACGCCCGGACCGTTCACCGTGATCGCCGCGCAGGTCTCGGTCAGGCCGTAGCCCTCGTACGCGGGCACCCCGATGCCGCGGTAGAAGTGGGTGAGCGTCTCCCCCAGCGCGCCACCGCCGGTGATCGCGACCGAGCAGCGTCCGCCCATCGCTTCGCGCACCTTGGAGTAGACGAGCTTGTCGAACAGCCGGTGCTCCGCGCGCAGCCGGACCGACGGTTTCGTGGCGTCATCCAGACCCGAGTTGCCCTGGCACTTGCTCCACTCGATCGCGACCCGTTCGGCGCGACGGAAGATCTCGGCCTTGACCGGTCCGCCGGCGAGAGCCTTCGCGCGGACGCCGCCGTGCACCTTCTCCAGCACCCGCGGCACGCACAGGATCATGTCGGGCCTGAAGGAACCGAACTTGTCCACGATCGTCTTGAAATCGCCCCAGAACCCGATCGTGGCGCGACCCTCGTAGGCCGCGTAGGTCACGGCCCGCGCCAACACGTGCGCGAGCGGCAGGAACATCAGGGTGCGCTTGCCGGAGCCGGCGACCGACTCACCGATCGGGTGGGCGAGTACACCGCGCGCCTCGGCAAGCAGGCTGCGGTGGGTGATCACGCAACCCTTCGGGCGTCCGGTGGTGCCGGAGGTGTAGATGATCGAGGCGGGTGAGTCGAGCGTCAGACCGTCCAGGCGCGCCTCGATCGCGTCGTCGGGCACGTCCACCCCGCGCCGACGCAGGAGGCCGGTAGCGCCGTCGTCGATGACCATGATGTCGGCATCAGCGAGGTCGGCCCCGGAGAGGTTGTCGCGCGCAATCGCGTCCTCCACCAACAGGATTCGTGCACCGGAGTCCTGGACGATCCACTCGACCTGCGACGGCGAGGACGACGGATAGATCGGTACGGTCGCGCCACCGACGGCCCACACGGACGCGTCGAGCAGGATCCACTCATATCGAGTGTTGGCCATCAGTGCGACGCGGTCGCCGGCACCGACGCCGGACGCGAGGAGTCCCTTGGCCGTCGCCTTCACCTCGGCCAGGAAGCGTTCGGCGGTGACCGGCAGCCACTGTCCGTTCTCGAACCGCTCGAAGCTGGTGTGCTGCGGACGCTCGGCAGCACGACGCCACGGGAGGCGGGCGAGAATCCCGTCCTCGTCGAGGGTGAAGTCCTGCTCCACCGCGAACTCACGGACGGACGTACTGCTGCTCACTCGGGATCCCCCTGATCGGTTTGGAAACGGCCGAATCAGGTTAGCCGCCACACGGATGGGACCTACGTCGCGGCCGAGCCGGACGGTCAGCGGCCAGAGACGTTCTCCAGCACGAGCGCCAGTCCCTGACCCACTCCGATGCAGATCGCAGCTACACCCCACCGCTGGCCCGACGCTTGCAGCGCCCGGGCCAGGGTGCCGACCACGCGACCGCCGGACGCGCCGAGCGGGTGACCGATCGCGATCGCGCCTCCGTGGGTGTTCACGATCTCGGGGTCGATGTCCCAGGCATCGACGCAGGCGAGCGACTGGGCGGCGAACGCCTCGTTCAACTCCACCAGGGACACGTCCGACCAGTTGATGCCGGCCTTCGCGAGCGCGCGATTTGCAGCTTCCACCGGCGCGAACCCGAAGAACTGCGGCTCGTTCGCTGCCGCGCCACGGCCGGCGATCCGCGCGAGCGGCTGCAGACCGGTCAGGTCGGCAGCGGCCTCGGACCCCACCAGCACCGCGCTCGCACCGTCGTTCAGCGGCGAGGCGTTACCGGCGGTGACCGTGCCGTTCTCCTTGCGGAACGAGGTCTTCAGGCCGGCCAGCTTCTCGACGGTGGTGTCGGGACGGATGGATTCGTCACGGGTCAGCTCGACCTCGGGAACGGCAACGACCTGGTTGTCGAAGAAGCCGTCGCCCCAGGCTCGGTTCGCCAAACGGTGTGAGCGAGCGGCGAATTCGTCCTGTCGGTCACGGGTGACGCCGTGCTTCTCACGCAATTGCTCGGTCGCCTCACCCAAGGACACCGTCCACTCCGGTCGCATCCTCTTGTTGACCAGACGCCACCCCAGGGTGGTCGAGACCAGGTCCATGTTTCCGGCCTGGAAGGGCTTCTCCGGCTTCGGCATCACCAGCGGTGCGCGGCTCATCGACTCGACGCCGCCGGCGATCACGACGTCCGCATCGCCGACCTCGATCGCACGGGAGGCGAGCATCACCGCGTCCAGGCTCGAGCCACACAGCCGGTTGACCGCGGCGGCCGGAATGCCCACCGGTAGGCCCGCGAGCAACCCGGCCATACGCGCCACGTTGCGGTTCTCCTCGCCCGCACCGTTGGCGTTGCCGAGAAGGATCTCGTCGATGCGTTCGGGGTCCAATGCCGTTGCGCGCCGCGCTTGTTCACCGACGACCAGTGCGGCGAGGTCGTCCGGGCGCGTGCCGGCGAGCGCACCGCCGTAACGACCGAAGGGGGTACGAACGGCGTCGTAGACGAATGATGCGCCCATGGAGAGCTCCTTGTCGCGGCAACGATCACATCGACGGATGGTGATGACTTTAGGAGCACCGAGACCTGCGACGATCGCCGGTATGAGTTCCACGAGCGCCGAACTGGTCGAACGAACGCTGGCCCGCATCGCCGAGGTGAACCCACAGATCGCAGCGGTGTGCACGGTGGCCGACGACGCTCCGACCCAGGCACGGGCACGTGACGCCGAAGCACCCCACGGACCGTTGCACGGCGTCCCGGTCCTGGTGAAGGACAACATCGACACGGCCGACCTGCCGACCACCGCCGGCTCCCTCGCGCTCGCCGAACTGCCGAACCCTGCGCGGGACGCGGCTCTCGTCACCCGTCTGCGTGATGCCGGAATGGTGATCGTCGGCAAGAGCAACCTGAGTGAGTGGGCGAACATCCGCGACGAGAACTCGATCAGTGGATGGAGCGGATATGGCGGGCTCACCCGCAACCCGTACGCGCTCAACCGCTCCGCCGGTGGGTCGAGTTCGGGCAGCGGCGCCGCGGTGGGTGCGGGCATCACGGACTTCGCGATCGGCACCGAGACGGACGGCTCGATCACCTGCCCGGCGGCGTTCAACGGGTGCGTCGGGCTCAAGCCGACAGTCGGTCTGGTGCCGACGACCGGGGTCATACCGGTGTCGGTCTCTCAGGACTCACCCGGTCCGATGACCACGACCGTCGCACAGTCGGCCGCTTTGCTCTCGGTACTGACCGCTGACGACTACGCCATCCCCGAGCCCGACGACAAACCGTTGCGCGGCAGGCGGATCGGTGTCCCGCGCAAGACCTACTGGGGTTACAGCGCCCACGCGGACGCGCCCGCGGAGCGCGCCCTCGACCTGCTCTCCCGGGCCGGCGCGACGATCATCGACCACACCGATCTCGCGCCCGAGTACAGCTGGCCGGACGAGGAGATCGTGCTGCTCGCCGAACTCCGGGTGCACCTCACCGACTACCTGGCGACCCGCGGCGGCCAGGGCCCGCGTGACCTCGCCGATGTCGTGGAGTTCAACAGGGTCAACGCCGATCGCGAGCTGCGGTACTTCGGCCAGTCGCTGTTCGAGAAGGCCCTCGAGGGTCCCGACATCGAGTCACCGCAGTATGAGCAAGCGCTCGCCCGGTGTCGACGTGCGGGACGCGAGGACGGGATCGACGCGGTGCTGCGCGAGCACGATCTGGACGCGTTGGTCTCCCCCGCCTACCCGCCGGCGTTCCTGATCGACCATGTCAACCAAGAGCACGTCTCGGGTTCGTGCACCGCACCGTCCGCTCAGGCCGGCTACCCGCTGCTCACCGTTGCGTCCGAACTGGCGGTCGGCCTGCCGGTGGCGGTCACGTTCTGGGGCACGGCACACAGCGAGCAGACCCTGCTGGAGATCGGGCACGCCTACGAAGCGGCGCGCGACGCGTCCACCGGCCGGCTGCCCGGGCCGACCTTCGTCCCGTACGTCTGAGCACCATGACACGACGTAGGATTCTCGGGTCAGCCCCGCACCACACTCAGAGGATGTAGCCGCAGTGAAGGACAAGACCGGACTCAGTATCGGCTACAGGTTGCTGTGGCGGCTGGAGTACGCCGGCCTCACCGTCTTCGGCCCGGCGCAGGTGTCCACCCAGGGTGATCCGAAGTCGCGGCTGCGGCTGGAGCGGGCCCAGAAGGTCAAGGCGGCTCACGAGAAGCGCGGAACCGAGGCACCTGCGGAAGTGCTCGCGATGATCGCCCGCGACGGTGGACTGCCGCCGTTCCGCGAGCGGCACGCCAAGCGCTGAGGCAGTGCCACCCCACGGGGTGATTTAGTGCCGAATCAGTGCAGCATCGGACATTTGTCCGCGAAAACTCCATACGGTAACCCTTGCCCAACGACCGGGCGAAGACCCGAGTCCTCATCGATTTCCCAGGAGGTGCTCAGCCGTGAAGGTTGCATTCCTGACAGCCACCGAAGGCGTCGAAGCCGTCGAATTGACCGACCCGTGGGAAGCCCTGCGCAACGCAGGTCACGACACCGAACTGATCAGCACCGAGTCCGGCACCGTTCAGTTGTTCAATCACCTCGACAAGACCGAGACACAGAAGGTCGACAAGGTGGTAAAGGACGTGAGCGTCGACGACTACGACGCGCTCGTCCTGCCCGGTGGAGTGGCCAACCCGGACGAACTACGCACGAACGATGACGCGGTGCAGTTCGTCAAGGATTTCGTGGCGAGCGGCAAGCCGGTCGCAGCGATCTGTCACGCACCTTGGACATTGGTTGAGGCAAACGTGGTCAAGGGCAGGACACTGACCTCGTGGCCGAGTCTGAAGACGGACATCGAGAACGCCGGTGCCACCTGGGTCGACCAGGACGTCATGGTCGACGGCAATCTCATCACCAGCCGCAACCCCAACGACCTGCCGGCGTTCCAGCACGCCGTACTCTCCGCCTTGAATTGATCGCACGCGGTCGTGCTTTCGGACGCGGTCGACCCGCTGCCGGAAACCGAATGGCCCGGCAAGGACATCGACCTGACCGAACGCGAGGCCGAGGTGATCGGGCTCATCGCACAGGGCTACTCCAACGAAGAGATCGCCCTGCTGTGCTACTTGTCGATCAACACCGTGAAGACCTACATCCGCTCGGCCTACCGCAAGGCGGGCGTCAACACGCGCGCTCAGGCCGTCGCCTGGGCGCTGCGTCACGGATTCCGTCCGGAACGCACGCCGTCACTGTGACGTTGCTCCACATGGTGGCCGTGAACATACGACCATTCACGCGCTTATCTACGATGGTTCCTCGAAGCGATCCGGCGTAGGTACGGCGCCGCACGCGAACACACCCCCAGGAGCAGAGCCTTGTCGAAGACCGACACCACGAAGACCGGCCGCGAGCGCCTCGCCGAGGAGCGGGCACGTCAGGCACGCGGTGAACGCAACCGCAAGATCGGCATCATCCTGGCGGTGGTCGTGGCTTTCGCCCTCGTCGCTGGTGGGGGTTTCGCACTGGTTCAGTCGCAGAGCGGTGACGACACCGAACCCACCGACTCGCTCGCCGGGTCCAAGGTCATCAACTCACCCGTCAAGGGCGTGCGCCAGTGGACCGACCTGAGTCGTGACCACACCAACGCCGAGCAGAAGTACCCGATGAACCCCCCGGTCGGTGGCGCCCACCACCCGGCGTGGTCCACCTGCGGCATCTACGACAAGGAGATCCCGAACAACCACACCGTGCACTCCCTCGAGCACGGGGCGGTCTGGATCACCACGAACGACAAAGTGTCCGCGGGCGACATCGCGACGCTGAAGAAGGTCGCGAGCCAGGACTACATGATCATGTCCAAGGTGCCTTCGCAGAGCTCCCCGATCGTGTTGTCGGCCTGGGGTCTGCAGCTGCGCGTGGACAAGGCGTCCGACCCGCGTATCCAGCAGTTCGTGAAGGCCTACCTGCAGGGTCCGCAGACCCCTGAGCCCGGTGCTGCCTGCTCGGGTGCGTACGACCCGGCCACCGGCAAGACCGGCGGACAGATGTGACCGAGCGCGACGCGCTCAACCACCACGTCGAAGCCGACGAGGAAGTCGAGCAACAGCGCCGCGCACTGAGTTGGAACGAGGCGAAGAAGCCATTCCTGCTCTCGGTGGCAGCGGCGACCGCGATCGTGCTGGCGGTGCTGGCCGGGTACTGGCTGGGTCAGCCGAAGTACCCGTCCGACGACAGCGTCGACGCCGGATTCGCCCGCGACATGAGTTCGCACCACGCGCAGGCGGTGAACATGTCGATGGTGGTGCGCGCCAAGGACGTCGCGAACGACGTCAAGACACTCGCCTACGACATCGCCACCACCCAGGAGAACCAGCGCGGACAGATGATGGGCTGGCTGCAGCAGTGGGATCTACCGCTCGCCGTCAGTGGCGAGCGCATGGCCTGGATGAAGAAGACAGGCCACAACCACGCCGGGCTGCCGCAGGGTCAGATGCTGCTGCCTGACGGACGGATGCCGGGCATGGCCTCCACCGCCCAGCTGCGTCAGTTGGAGAACTCGGACGGCAAGGCCGCGGAGATCCTCTTCCTGCAGTTGATGATCGTGCATCACCGTGCCGGCGTCGACATGGCCAAGGCGGCGCAATCGTCCGGCGACCAACCGCGCGTGGTGCGTCTGGCACGGTCGATGGTCGAAGGACAGTCGGGCGAGATCAACCTGATGACCGACATGCTCAAAAAGCGCGGGGCGACCCCCTGGCCGGCTGCGTCCTGACCTGTCAGAGCCCGCTGAGCGTCTCGCCGTCGAAGCGCACGAGTTCGAGGCGGTCGAACTCCCGCAGCCATCCCTCCATCGGCCACCGACCCCAGGTGGAGTGGAAGATGCGTGCATTGCGGACGATGTCGTCCAGGTGGTGCACCGGCGGCATCCGGTTTTCGTGGAACTGGTGATACGCCCGTGCGCCGCCGACCCAGACCAGGGACGCGCCCGCAGCCTGGAACCGCAGTGCGAAGTCGGTGTCCTCACCGCCGTAACCGACGTATCGCTCGTCGAAGCCGCCGATCGCCGTCCACGAGTCGGCGCTGAGCGCGAAAGACAGCGACCAGAACAACCGGACGTCGTCCGCCTGCCTTGACTGCGCCGGTTCGAGCACCGGACGGGCCGGGTGCGGTTTTGCCAGGCTGTCGAGTTCGCCTGCGGGATAGGGGCGTTCGTGCTCCGGCAGGTAGGCGACGTCACCGGCGAGGACGGACGGCTCGCTCGCCTCATCCATCGCCGAAGCATAGGTACCGATCAGGCCGGGCGACGGAACGCAGTCGACGTCCAGGAAGACCAGCGCGGTCGCACCACGGGAGATGGCGGTCTGCGCGGCACGATTACGGGCCGCTGCCAGCGGGAGCGCTCCATCGACCGTGGGTAGGTGTTCGACGATCGCACCGGGCCAGGCGTCCTGAGCCAGGTCTTCGATGTCCGGATCACTCATCGCAACGACGATCACCATGTCGGGCGCCCGGTCCGAGCGCCGGCAACCCGCCAGCAGGCCACGCAGGTGATCGTGGCGGCCATGCGCGATCGTCAGCACGGCAACTGTCATGGAAGGTTCACGATCGGTCCGCCAAAGCCTCGACGGCGGCCGCGAAGTCCGGTGCACCGTGGCCGGTGCTCCAGCGTGACCAAGCGTCCCCGCCTTGCGTGCGAGCCTGTCGGAGCAGGGCCGGCCATTCCCCGGACGAGGGCCAGTCGTCGACTGCAGGCACGATCCCCAGGCGACGCAACGCACCGACGGTCGCGAGTTGTTCGTCGTGCGGACGCTCGGTGGCGACCACGATGGCGGGTTTGCGTGCTGCCGCCACCTCGGCCACGGCGTTCTGCCCGGCGAACGTGACCACGACGTCCGCCTCGGCGAGTTCTCGCCACAGATCCTCGCTCGCCGGCCAGTCCCCTCCGCGAGCGACCCAGTCCCAACCTGTTGCCGCAGCAGCTTGCTGGATGTCGTTGTCGGTCAGCGAGATTCCCCCGCCACCGCAGACGACGAGCACTCGCCCGAACTGCACTTCGACATCCGGCGACCGCTCCCCGTCGAAGCGGGAAACCCCGCCGACGTTGACGATGCGGTCGGCGATCGAGGGACTCACCTCATGAGCACCCGCCGGCCAGAGCCCGATGAGCAGGTCGGCCAGGTCATAGGCCATCACGTGGGGGCGGTCCGATCGGACGCCGGGCATCACGATCGTCGCGGTCGGCACACCGAGCAGCCGCGACAGTGCAGTCACCTCGGCCGACACGTCCACGACCATTGCGCCGGGACGTTCGGCATCGATCCAGGCCGCGATCTGTCCCATCCGCTCCTGGTAGCCCTCGACGGTGAGCGGCGCCCAGTGCAGCGCGC
The DNA here is from genome assembly GCF_054778255.1 of Yimella radicis. Classification (NCBI taxonomy): domain Bacteria; kingdom Bacillati; phylum Actinomycetota; class Actinomycetes; order Micrococcales; family Dermacoccaceae; genus Yimella; species Yimella radicis. The sequence goes on along the minus strand of NZ_BAAGZR010000006.1, from coordinate 106,239 downwards.
CGCGAACAGTCGGATCAGGGTCCGGATCGGGACCCACGTCGTGCGCCAGCTCCACCCAATCCCCCTGCCACCCGGGCGGGGCCGGCAGACAGGAGAAAGCAGTCACAGGTTGCGTCAGGTGCGCAGCGACTGTCAGCAGGCGCTGCAGATGTCCGCTCCCGTGATGGTGCACGTACCAACCGATCACGCTCGTTCGACCATCCGTTCGTAGAAGCCGATGTACTCCAGACCACCGGGGAACGGCTGCGCGATCGGCTGTCGCGCGGCGGCGATCACGGTGACACGCATCTCAGTTCCCCATGGCCGCGCTGTAGATCTTCACGTGCGCGTCCGCCAATCGGTCGCGCTGCAGGCGTCGCTCGGCCGAGGTCATCATCGGGTGGTTGCCGCGGCTGTCGTAGGCCGAGCGCAGCGCGGACTGCACGCTGTGCACGTCGAGCCCGAACTCGTCCCAGCGGTAGACGAAGCAGTCGAGTTGATCGGCGTAGTACCCGCAGTCGGGAGCGAGCACGCCGGTACCCAGATCGTGGCAACCTTCCGCCCACCCCGAATGCGTGCCATGCCGATAGGGCAGCACCGACAGGTCGAGGGAGCGCAGGTAGTCGCGCAGTTCGTCGTGGGTGAAGTAGTCGTGCACCTGCAGGTCGAGCAGCCCGTCGGCGTCGGCCCGCCGCAGGTAGGTCGCCAGATCGTCGGCGTACCGGTCGTACCCCGGCGTCATGATGTCGGTGTGCGCATCGACCCGCAGCCGCGCTCCGGGCAGTTCGGGCAGCGTCTGCACGATCGCGCGGATCACCGGTTCGGGCTCCATGCACGCCCGCAGGCTCTTGCAATGGACGCCGACGAGGAACTCGTCCTTGCCGGGTCGGACGCGTCCGACCTCGTCGAGCTCGAAGACGTGCGGATGGTGCAGGACGTGGGCCTTACGACCCCAGCGATGCTCGATCTGCCTGGCAGCGCCCGGCGTGAGCGTGATGAGCTCGCTCGCCGCAGGGACGAGCACGTCGAGCTGGGCGTCGTGCAGCTCGGTGGTTTCGTGATGGGGATTGCGCAGGTCGTGCACGGTGAACACCAGCGGCCGCCCGGCCGTTTCCAAGGCATCGGCCAGCTTCTGGAGATCCTCGGGGCTGCGCGCATCGAAGCCGAAGTGAATGTGCATCAGGTCGAAGTCACCGCTGTGCGCGGCAACCCACTCGGGATCAAGCATCACCGGTGGCCACCAGCGACCCGGTTCCTCGGACGGCGGATCCGGCAGACGGACGACTCCGTCATCGTGCCCGGACGGGGCGAGGTGACGGATGTAGACGTGATCGGCCGGCACGGAGGCAACCCGCATCGGCCCGCGCGCGGCAGGCTCCACCCTCGTGACATTAGACGCGTGTCAAGACCGCCAGGCACACCCTGTTGGGTGCCCGGTCTCGTGCGGCCCTGCTGCCTGCGTCGTCAGCGCTCCGTCTGATCACGCCCGGGCTCGAGGTTCCTGGAAGCGGCCTTCGAGCCGAGTGTGGTCAGCCGTGTCAGCACACGCCGCGCCCTCGGGGAGAGCATCGGCTCGACCCGGTGTCCGGGAAGCACCTCGGTGTGCCCGCTCGGTGCGTCCGGCAGAGCGCGTCCGACGACGCCGAGCAGACGCTGCGTCAGCCCCGGAGCGAGGCCGTGGACGCGCGTACCGACCTGCGCGAGCGGGGTGAACGTGACGAACGGGCGTCCGCGCAGCAGGCTGTCGACGATCTTGCGTGCCGCGCGGTCGGCGTCGATCGCGAGCAGCGGTGCCGATGCCCCGGCCGCGAACCAGGCGTACTCCTTGGCGTGGTCACCCTTGAACTCCGCAGCCAGGTGCGAACCGACCCGCATCAGCCCGGGGGCGACGCTGGTGACCGTGACTCCCGTGCCGGAGAGTTCGGCACCGAGTCCCTGGGAGAAACCGAAGGCACCGAATTTCGCTGTGCTGTACGGCAACAGATGCGGCGCGCTGACCTGGCCGCCGACCGAGGACACCACACCGAGTCGTCCGTGGCCGCGTCCGGCCATGCGATGGGCGAGCGGCATGCAGAGATTGACCGGCCCCCAGAGCATCGTGTCGATCGCGTCCTCGAACTGCTCGCGCTCCCACTCCTGCCAGGGACCGACTTGGATGATGCCCGCGACATGCAGCGCGACCTCGATCGGCCCGACGGTGCGTTCGACCTCGTCGATCAGATCGTCCACCGCATCACCGTCACGCGCATCACAGGCTCGGGCGTGCAAATGCTCGCTCGAAAGGCCTTGTGCGGCAAGGTGATCGGAGGCCTGCTTGCAACTATCCAGCGAGCGCGACGCGAGCACGACGTCGTACCCGCGCCTGGCAAGTTCGCCCGCGCACAGCAGGCCAAGACCGCGGGAGGCACCGAGGACGAGCGCGACCGGCCGCGGCGCCTGCCCGATCACGGCGTCAGCACCACCTTCAGGCACTCATCCTCCTTGTCACGGAAGACGCGGTACATCTCCGGAGCCTCGTCGAGCGAAACGCGGTGCGTGGCAAGCGTTTCCAGACCGAGGACGTCGTCGTCCTGTTCGACCAGGTCGTACAGCTCGTCGGTCCACTGCTTGACGTGGCACTGCCCCATCCGCAGAGCGATGCCCTTGTCGAACATGTCCATCATCGGCATCGGGTCGACCGCGCCGCCGTAGACGCCGCTGATCGAAACCGTGCCGCCGCGTCGGACGGCGTCGATCGCACCGTGCAGCGCGGCGAGACGGTCGATGCCCATGTTCTCGATCATCGGTTTCCCGACCGGCTTCGGCAGACGCGCTGTTGCCTTGATGACGGCCTCCGAGACGGGGTTGCCGTGTGCCTCCATGCCGACTGCGTCCAGCGTGCCGTCCGCGCCGCGTCCGTCGGTGAGGTCACGCACCGCGTCCCCGACGTTCTTCACCTCGTCCAGGTCGATGACCTGGGCACCGGCCGCCGCGGCGACGGCCAGGCGGTCTGCCACCCGGTCCACGGCGATGATGTTCTCGATACCCATCCGGTGGGCCGAGCGCACCGCGAGCTGACCGACCGGACCAAGACCGAAGACGCACAGCGAACCGCCCTCGGGGACCTCGGCCCACTGCACTCCCTGCCAGGCCGTCGGCAGGATGTCGGAGAGGTACAGGTAACGCTCGTCCGGGTGGTCACCGGTGATCTTGATCGGCCCGAAGTCGGCATGCGGTACGCGCACCCGCTCGGCCTGGCCGCCGGGCACCTGGCCGTAGAGGCTGGTGAAGCCGAACAAGCTCGCGCCCTTGCCCTGATCGGTGTTCTGCGTGGTTTCGCACTGAGCGAAGAACCCACGCCCGCACATCCAGCACTTGCCGCAGGAGATGTTGAACGGCACCACGACCCGGTCGCCGACCTGCAGGTTGGTGACCGCGGACCCGACCTCCTCGACGATGCCCATGAATTCGTGGCCGAGTATGTCGCCGGGGGTGAGGAACGCCGCCAGGACGCCGTACAGGTGCAGGTCGGAGCCGCAGATCGCGGTCGAAGTGACCCGCACGATCGCGTCCGTGGGGTCCTGCAACACCGGGTCGGGGACCTCCTTGATCTGCACGTCGTTGATGCCTTGCCAGGTCAATGCCTTCATCGAGTTTCCTTCGGTGGTTTTCGGATTTGGGGGGGGTGTGTGCGGATCGGGTCAGAAGACCGGCTTGCCGCCGGTCACGCCGAGCACCGTGCCGGAGACGTACGACGCCTCGTCCGAGGCCAGGAAGACGTACGCCGCTGCAACCTCGATCGGCTGGCCCGGGCGTCCGAGCGGGGTATCGCTGCCGAAGCCCTCGACCTTGTCCTTCGCCATCGTCGCCGGGATCAACGGCGTCCAGATCGGGCCCGGCGCAACGGCATTCACCCGCGTGCCCTTCGGACCGAGCTCCTGAGCGAGGTTGACGACGAGGTTGTTCAGCGCCGCCTTGGTCGCGGCGTAGTCGAGCAGGTGGTCGGTCGGCGCATAGGCCTGGACGGACGTGGTCACGATGATCGTGCCGCCGTCCTCCAGCTGCGGGGCGAGCGCCTTGATCAACCAGAACGGTCCGAAGACGTTGGTCTCGAAGGTGCGCTCGATCTGGTCGTCCGGGAAGTCCAGCAGTTCGTCGTGGGTCATCTGATAGGCAGCGTTGCAGATGAGGATGTCGACACCGCCCATGTGCTCGACCGCCACGTCGGCCAGTTCTTGGTTGGCTTCTGCGGTACGCAGGTCCGTCGAGTGCAGGGTGGCCGAACGCCCCTGCGCTGCAACGAGTTCAGCGGTCTTCATCGCGTCGTCCTCCTCCTGCGGCAGGTGGGCGATGACCAGGTCGGCGCCCTCCTTCGCGAAGGCCACGGCGATGGCGCGGCCGATGCCCGAGTCGCCGCCGGTCACCACCGTGCGCTTGCCCTCCAGGCGTCCGCGGCCGGTCCACGAGTCGGCTCCGTGATCCGCCTGCGGGTTCAGGTCCGCGTCGCTGCCCGGCCACTCCTGCTGCTGACCGGGCACCTTCTTCGGACGGTCGTTCGTCATCGCGATCTCCTTGGCGTCCGATGGCGGTTTCTACCGACGCTATACGCCGGCACCGCACGACGGCACACCCGCAGGGACCGCGTCGACTCGCGTCGACTCGCGTCGACTCACGGATGTGCCGCTCGGGTGTCATCACGTTCGGGGTGTCGAAGTCTCGAATCTCACGGCACTCGCGTCAGCGATAATCGCCGGATGAAGCGACTGCCAGGGATCCGTCCCACCCGACGGATCTTCGCGATCGCAGCCGCCATCGCTCTGCTGGCGGTTGCCGCGATCGTCGGCGTGTACCTGCGCGACGACGACCCTGCCGACGCAGTGCGGCGCACCGACACCGTGCTCGACACCGGTGGGGCGCGCATCGACACCTCGTGGTTCACTCCGAAGAGCGCCGGTGGCGGTCGCCCCACGGTGCTGCTCGGGCACGGGTTCGGCGGCAACAAGACCGATCTGCTGCCGCAGGCGCAGCGACTGGTCGGCGAGGGTTACAACGTGCTCACCTGGTCGGCCCGAGGGTTCGGACGATCGACCGGACGCATCTCCCTCAACGCCCCCGACGCCGAAGTCGCGGACGTCTCCACGTTGCTGGACTGGGTGGCGAAGCAGCCGAACGTGCTGTTGGACAAGGCAGGCGACCCCCGCGCGGGTATGGCAGGCGGGTCCTACGGCGGCGGCATCGCACTCATGACCGCGGCCCTCGACCACCGAGTCGACGCGATCGCGGCGTCCATCACCTACTGGGACCTGGCCGACGCACTCGTACCGAACGGGGTCTTCAAGAAGACCTGGGCGGGCGTCTTCTTCAACAACGGCGGCGGGTGCGTGAAGTTCGACCCCGCACTGTGCGCCGCCTACACCCGCATCGCCGAAACCGGGCGGGCGACCGCGCCCGACCTGAAACTGCTGCGCGACCGCAGCCCCGTTGCGGTCGGCGACCGGATCAAGGCACCGACGCTGCTGTTGCAGGGACAGAGCGACTCGCTGTTCCCGCTCGATCAGGCCGACCGCGCGGCACGACGAATCGCCGGGAACCGAACACCTGTCGCCGTCGACTGGATCGCCGGCGGACACGACGGCGGCGATGCTGAGACCGACCGGGTCGAGCAACGGACGCTGGCGTGGTTCGACCAGCACCTCAAGCGCGAATTCGGGAACGACACGGCCGCGTTCCGGGTCAGTCGTCGCGCCGGCACCAACACACAGAACGGCAGTGCGCTGCTGCGTGGTGCGAGCCGGGCGCAGTACCCGGGCCTGCTCGGCACGAGTTCGAACACGATCGCGCTGACCGGGCGTCCACAGAGCTTCGCGAACCCGCCGGGCGGCCAGCCGGCCGATGTCAGCAGCCTGCCGGGCACCGGCGCATTGGGGGACGCCGGCGAGGTTTTCGACCTGTCGCTGAACTTCCCCGGCCAGTCCGCAGCCTTCAGCAGCGCGCCCCTCACCGAGGCCGTCACGGTCACCGGGACTCCCCGCGTGCGGCTGAAGGTAGGTTCGTCGACACCCGAAGCCGTGCTGTTCGTGAAGCTCTACGACGTCGGTCCCGGACGTTCGCAACCGGTGTTGCCGGCCCGCCTGGCCACCCCGATCCGGGTCGCGACGGGCGGGTCGGAGCGGGAGGTCGAGGTGACGCTTCCCGCGATCGACCGCCGCTTCGAGACCGGGCATCGCATGCGGCTGGTGGTCTCATCCACCGACATGGGATACGCGACACCCGCGAAGGCCGCGACGTACCGGGTGTCGATTGCGGGCGCCCTCACCGTCCCGGTCGTCGGTTCGTTCGAGACCACCGCCGAACCGCTGCCCACCTGGGTCTGGCTGCTCCCGTTGCTGGCGCTGCTCGCAGCCGGTGCGATCCTGTTCGGCCGGCGCCGCAGGACCACCGCCGAACAGGTCGAGGAGGAACTCGCCGACGTCCCGCTGCAGATCACCGGTCTGACCAAGGCGTACGGCGGCAACAACCAACTGTCGGTCGACGACCTGTCGTTCACCGTGGAGCGCGGGCAGGTGCTCGGGCTGCTCGGCCCGAACGGCGCCGGCAAGACCTCGACGCTGCGTATGCTGATGGGTCTGACCATGCCGGACGCCGGCGAGATCCGGGTGTTCGGGCGTCCGATCCAGCCCGGCGCGCCGGTGCTCACCCGGCTCGGCGCGTTCGTCGAAGGCCCCGGCTTCCTGCCGCACCTGTCCGGGCGTGCCAACCTCGACCTCTACTGGCAGGCCACCGGGCGGCCGGCGCATGAGGCTCACCTGGACGAGGCGCTCGAGGTCGCCGCACTCAGCGACGAGGCCCTCGCGCGCCCCGTCCGCACCTATTCCCAGGGCATGCGACAACGGCTCGCGATCGCGCAGGCGATGCTCGGGCTGCCGGACGTGCTCGTGCTCGACGAACCGACCAACGGGCTCGACCCCGGGCAGATCCGGCAGATGCGCCAGGTGATGTCGGCGTACGCCGCCGGTGGCCGCACGGTGATCGTGTCGAGCCACCTGCTCGCCGAGGTCGAGCAGTTCTGTACCCATCTGGTCGTGATGGACCGTGGCCGGCTCGTGCGCGCCGGCACCGTGGCCGAAATCGTCGGCGACGGCCGACTCGAGGAGACCTTCCTGCGCATCGTCGCCGAAGGAGGCGCCCGGCAATGACCACCACGACACCACCCGCCCTCACCCCACTGGAGGGCCAGCACCCGTTCCCGATCACTGTCGAGTTCGCGCGGCAACTGCGGCGGCGCCGGACGCTGGTCGTCGCCGGCCTGCTCGCGGCACTGCCGGTGATCGTGATGATCGCTTTCCAGGTCGGCGGGGGTGGTGACGAGGAAGGCGGCGGTGGCCAAATGCGCATCCTGGACGTCGCCACCTTGTCCGGCCCGAACTTCACCGTGGCAATGTTGTTCCTGGCGTCCGGTTTCTTCCTGGTGATCCCGGTCGCGCTGTTCTTCGGCGACTCGATCGCCAGCGAGGCGAACTGGTCGACCTTGCGTTACCTGCTCGCCGCACCGGTACCCCGCACACGGCTACTGGTCGTGAAAGCCGTTGTCGCACTTGCATTCTCACTCGGCGCAATCGCACTCCTCGCCGTCGTGAGCTTCGTCATCGGCACCCTCGCGTACGGCACCGGACCGCTCGACCTGCCCACCGGTGCGCCGATCTCGTTCGGCGACGCAGCCGGCCGCAGCGCGCTGACCGTGCTCTACGTGATGCTCAGTCAGCTGACCACGGCCGGCCTCGCCCTGTGGCTGTCCACGCGGACCGACGCCCCCCTCGGTGCCGTCGGTGGCGCGATGGGACTGCAGATCGTGTGCAGCATCCTCGATCAGGTCAGCGCGCTCGGCGGGCTGCGCGAGTTCCTGCCGGCGCACTGGGATTACGCGTGGTTCGACCTGATGCAACCCACGATCGACTGGAGCGACCTCGCCAAGGGTGTCGCGCTGTCGTTCAGCTACGGGATCGTGCTGTTCGCGCTCGCCGTCCGTGGCTTCGCCCGCAAGGACGTCGTGTCCTGATCACTGAGTCGGTGGCCATCGCCGGACTTGGTGATGTACTGGCTCGAGGCCTTCGAGGGGAGCGGCCGAAAATGGGGAGAGATGTTCGACAAACTGTTCAACCGCGCGAAGTCGGAGCCGACGCACACAGCGTCGCGCACAAACGCGATCCGGCCCCGCCGCATCGTCGTCGTCGGGGCCGGTATCGCCGGGCTGGCGCTTGCGGCAGCTCTGGATCCGGCGAGCTTCGAGGTGAGCGTCCTGGAAGCCGAGCCCCAGCGGGAGACCTTGGGCGCTGCCCTCGGACTGTGGCCGGCCGCCCGTCGCGCACTGGCCGGTATCGGCGCTGCGATGGGTAGCGCCGACCGACCCCACAACGGGGCGCTGTTCACCGTGGGTGGGCGCCGGCTGGTCAGGTTGCCCGAGCCTGACATCCACCTCGTCCCGCGCCCGGCCCTCCTCGCCGCCCTGCGCCGAGCCGTACCGGCCGGCGTCCGGATCGAGCAGCAAATGGTCGAGGATCCCGCGCAGTTCGACGCCGACCTCGTGATCGGTGCGGACGGCGTCCGCAGTCGGGTGCGTGCCCTGGTGCACCCCGCCGCCTCGGAGCGAGTGGAGTCGCCGTTCGTCACCATGCGCGGGCTGACGGACGACTTCAACCCCGATCGTTTCGGCGAATACTGGGGCCGCAGAAGGCTGTTCGGTGTCGCGTCGGTCACCGACGAGCAGGCGTACTGGTTCACGGCGCACCGCAGCACGATCGGTCCGGAGCCGTTGTCGAGCGACGAGGTTCTCGCTGAGGCCCGGGAGATCTTCGCGGGCGACGCGCGGGTCATCCGGCACACCCTCGACCGCTGCGGGAGCGACACGATCGCAACCCGGCTCTGGACCACCCCGCCGATGCCGCGCTACGTCCGGGATCGGTACGTCGTGATCGGCGACGCCGCACATGCGTCCCTGCCCAACTTGGGCCGAGGAGCCTGCGACGCGATCCTGGACGCCGTGACATTGGCGCACACGCTCAACCGCGGCGGGTCGCTTCGCGCCTGGCAGACCAGACGGCTGCCCGTGACACAAGCGGCGCGCCTGACGGCCGCGTCCCTGATGCGGGTGGCGACCGCCCTGTGACGAGTCCGGCGGTGCCGAGCCCGGCAACGTACGCGAAGGCCGATTAACCTCTCGGGAGGAGTTCGCGGATGCGGACGAACGGGAACATCGCGGCTGCCGGCTGCGGTTGAACCCGAACGAGATTGCTCACAGCAGGACGAGGTAACCAAGTCATGAACGCAACCCGGCTCGGCAAGGCTGCCATCAGCGGCCCGGGCAAGGCCGCCCTCGGCACCGGTATCGCCGGAAGCGCACTCACTGCGTTGTCCAGTGCGCCCGGGCAGATGGCGCACCTGTTCCGCCGTCGCTTCCCGACGGTGGCTGTCACCGGCATGACCGGCGTGGGAAAGACGCGCCTGGCCGACCGCCTCGCCAAGCACGCGAGCAGCGACGCCGTCGATGCAGGGTCCGCAGTGATGGAGCGTCGCACCAAGCATTCCTCGCGCCTGCACGGCTTCCGCTTCCGCGTCGTGCCCGGCGACAACGCGGCGACCCGGCTGGGCGCACTGGACGAGGTGTTCCATGACGATCCGGTGGACGGCGTTCTGCACGTGGTGGCCTACGGCCACGCGACGCCCCGACGCACCGGCGGCACCAGTGGCGCGGCCGAACAGCGCACGCGCGAGGAGCAGCTGGCTGCGGAACTGGAGGACTGGTCGATCACCGCGCACCGCATCGCAGCCATGTGCGTACGTCGCGACCGCCCGGTCTGGTTGGTCATCGTCGTCACCAAGGCCGACCTGTTCGCGAACGACATCGACGCGGCCGTGCGTTACTACTCCCCCGGCAGTGGCTCGCCGTTCGCCGCCAAACTCGACGAGCTGCGTTCGCTCGCCGGTGGCGCCCGGCTGTCGATCGATGTGCTGCCGGTCAGTGCCGAGAACGACTCCAAGAGCACGAAGGAACTGAGCAAGCTGCTGAGCACGCTGGAGAACCGGATGGCGCAGCTGAGCGGTCACGTCTGAGGTTCCGGCGGCGGTGCACCGTCCGGGTTGCTAGTTTGTGCGGGTGCCAGCTGCTCCGATCACCCTAGCCCTCGTCAACGACTACCAGGTTGTCGTGGCGGGCCTTGGGCAATTGCTGCGCCCGTTCGAAGACCGCGTCCTGGTCGTCGACACGGAGGTGAGGGCCATCCCGGCCGATCCGGTGGACATCGTCATCTACGACACGTTCGCCGCACCCAACGGCAGCAACTCCCGCATCCACGGACTGCTCGCCTCGCCGAACGTGGGCAAGGTCGTGGGCTATTCCTTCAACGACAACCCGCAGGCGGCACGCGACAGCATCGCCAGTGGTGCAGCGGGCTACATCTCCAAGGCGGTCCCGATCGAGCAACTGGTGGACGCCCTCGAACGCATCCATCGCGGCGAGACCGTCATCGCGCTGGGTGCCCCGGATGCACCGTCCATCATGGAGGAATGGCCCGGCCAGGGCGGCGGGCTGACCGCGCGTGAGGCCGAGATCATCGGGCTGATCACCCAGGGGTACTCCAACCAGGAGATCTCCCAGAAGTGCTACCTGTCGATCAACACCGTGAAGACGTACGTCCGCTCCGCCTATCGCAAGGCGGGCGTCGCTACCCGGGCGCAAGCGGTCGCATGGGCGATGCGCAACGGTTTCAACTCCGAACGCACGGCATCCTGAGGCCTCCCCCTCTCGGGTGATTCCTTCGTCCGCCACGAACCGCTCGTTCGGCTGGTCACATCGCGCAATCTGCGCCCCATAGCGTCGAAGGCAGCACCCAGACCACCGTCGCCACGGCCTCAACTCTCGGCGCGGTGGCGACGACATCAGGAGCAGGACATGTCCGACAAGAAGACCAACAAGTCCGACCAGCAGCTCGACGAGCGCGGCCAGGGCGGCGAGATCCACCAGCCGGTCGAGAACGGCGAAGTGTTGACCACCGCGCAGGGCGCCCCGATCTCCGACGACCAGAACTCATTGCGCGCGGGCGACCGGGGCCCGACGTTGATGGAGGACTTCGTCCTTCGCGACAAGATCTTCCACTTCGACCACGAGCGCATCCCCGAGCGCGTGGTCCACGCCCGCGGTTACGGCGCTCGCGGCACCTTCGAGTGCACCGACGCGCTGACCGACGTGACCAAGGCGGACCTGTTCGGCGAGGAGGGACGCAAGACCGAGGCTTTCGTCCGCTTCTCGACCGTCGCCGGCAACAAGGGGTCCTTCGACCTCGCGCGCGACGTCCGTGGCTTCGCGGTGAAGTTGTACACGCGAGAAGGCAACTGGGACATCGTCGGCAACAACATCCCGGTGTTCTTCATCCAGGACGCAATCAAGTTCCCCGACCTGGTGCACTCGGTGAAAGAAGCGCCCGACCGCGCGTTCCCGCAGGCCCAGTCGGCCCACGACAACTTCTGGGACTTCGTCTCGTTCACGCCTGAGTCGATCCACATGACCCTGTGGCAGATGAGCGACCGCGCCATCCCGCGCTCGTTGCGCTTCATGGAGGGCTTCGGCGTCCACACCTTCCGGTTCATCAACGCCGAGGGCAAGTCCAGCTTCGTGAAGTTCCACTGGAAGCCGGTGCAAGGTCTGCAGTCGGTCGTCTGGAACGAGGCCGTGAAGATCAACGGCGCCGACCCCGACTTCCATCGCCGCGACCTCTGGGACGCGATCACCACCGGCGACGCACCCGCCTGGGACCTCGCGGTGCAGATCTTCGACGAGGACTTCGCGGAGAAGTTCGAGTTCGACGTGCTCGACCCCACGAAGATCATTCCCGAGGAGCAGGTGCCGCTGCGGGTCGTCGGACGCCTGACCCTCGACTCCGTCGTCGACAACGACTTCGCGCAGACCGAGCAGGTGGCTTTCCACACCCAGAACCTCGTGCCGGGAATCGACGTCAGTGACGACCCGCTGCTGCAGGGCCGCAACTTCTCCTACCTCGACACCCAGCTCAGCCGCCTGGGAAGCACCAACTTCACCCACCTGCCGGTGAACGCACCGCGGTGCCCGGTGATGAACTTCCAGCGCGACGGTCACATGCAGACCACCGTCCCGACCGGCCGGGCCAACTACGAGCCGAACAGCTGGACCGGTGACGAGCGCGGCCCGCGCGCGGACACCGAGGGCGGCTTCCGTTCCTACCAGGAGCAGGTCAGCGGGCCCAAGGTGCGCCACCGCTCGGAGACCTTCGCCGACCACTACAGCCAGGCCCGGGTGTTCTGGATCAGCCAGACGCCCACCGAGCAGGACCACATCGTCGCGGCGTACACCTTCGAGCTCGGTAAGTGCGAGCGCGAAGCGGTGCGTTCGCGGGTGGTTGCCCATCTGCGCAACGTGGACGAGGAGCTCGCCTCGCGGGTCGCCGAAGGCCTCGGGCTCGACCTGCCGGACGCCGCGGAGGCTGCGATCAAGCCCCGTACCGATCTGCCCGGCTCGGACTCACTGAGCATCCTCAAGAACGGCCCGAAGTCGTTCGCCGGGCGCAAGCTCGGCATCCTCACCAGCGAGGGCGCGGACGCGTCCGTGATCAACGCGGTGAAGGACGCGGTCACCGCGGTCGGCGGCAAGGTCGAGTTCATCACCCCGACCATCGGTGGAGTGACCTTCAGCGACGGCACCAAGCAGCCGGGCGACCAACACGTGCAGGGCGGCCCGTCGGTGCTCTACGACGCCGTCGCGGTCATCCCGGGCAAGGAGTCGGTGGCCGACCTGGCGAAGAAGGCGAGCGCCAAGGACTTCGTGACGGACGCGTTCGCGCACCAGAAGTTCATCGGCTACACCGCCGACGCGAAGCCGTTGTTCGAGGCGGCCGGCCTCGCCGACCAGCTCGACAAGGGCTGCATCGAGTTGGACGCCTCGTCCGGCAAGAAGTTCGTCGACGCGCTGAAGCCGATGCGTGTCTGGGATCGCGACGTCGAAGCCTGATCCGCACCGAACGCAGAACGCCCGGCCACTTCATGTGGCCGGGCGTTCGTGTCTGTATTCGGCTGCTTCAAACCACCACACCGGTGGTCGAGTAGGTACGAGACGCTAGCCGAGGACCGCGATCGAGACCCGGTGAGATTCGCTGGGACTCGGCGATACTCAGTCGTTGTCGCCGCCGGTGGTTTGCGGGCCGCCCTTCGACTTCCCGGTGTCGCCGGAGTCGGACCAGACCCAGTCCTGCACCTCGTCGATGTCCTCCCCGTACTCGTAGGCGTGCATGCGCGCCTCGAGGCGGGCGTCCTGCATCTCCTGACGAAGACCGGCGTACCGCGAACTCAGGCCGGGCACGCGGTCGAGGACGTCGATCACCAGGTGGTAGCGGTCCAGGTCGTTGCGCATCACCATGTCGAAGGGCGTCGTGGTGGTGCCCTCCTCCTTGAACCCGCGCACGTGCAGGTTGTCGTGACCGTTGCGGCGGTAGGTCAGCCGGTGGATCAACCACGGGTAGCCGTGATAGGCGAACACGATCGGGGTATCCGCGGTGAAGATCGTGTCGAACTCGCGGTCGGACAGTCCGTGCGGGTGCTCGCGCGCGTCCTGCAATCGCATCAGGTCGACGACGTTGACCACGCGCACCCGCAGGTCCGGGGTCCGCTCGCGTAGAATTTTCGCCGCGGCCAGCACCTCGATCGTCGGGATGTCACCGGCACAACCCAGGACAACGTCCGGGTTCTCACCCGGTTGTTCGGTGCCGGCCCACTCCCAGATGCCGAGGCCGCGCGTGCAGTGCTTGATCGCCTCGTCCATCGACAGCCACACCGGACCGGGCTGCTTGCCGGCGACGACGACGTTGACGTACTGCGTCGTGCGCAACACGTGGTCGAACGTCGACAGCAGGGTGTTGGCGTCCGGCGGTAGGTAGACCCGGACGATCTCGGCCTTCTTGTTGACGACGTGATCGATGAAGCCAGGATCCTGGTGACTGAAGCCGTTGTGGTCCTGGCGCCACACGTGTGAACTGAGCAGATAGTTCAGCGACGAGATCGGGCTGCGCCAGGGAATCTCGTTGGTGACCTTCAACCACTTCGCGTGCTGGTTGAACATCGAGTCGACGATGTGGATGAACGCCTCGTAGGACGACATCAGCCCGTGGCGTCCGGTGAGCAGGTACCCCTCCAGCCAGCCCTGGCACTGGTGTTCCGAGAGCATCTCGACGACCTTGCCGACCCGCGCCATCGGGTCGCCCTCGTCGTTCGGTTCGTACTCAGCGAGCCACTGCTTGTCGGTCGACTCGTACACGCCCTGCAATCGGTTGGACGCGGTCTCGTCCGGACCGAAGATCCGGAAGTTGTCGGGGTTGTCCCGCATGACGTCGCCCAGCCAGGTGCCGAGCACCTTGGTGGCCTCGGCGATCTCGCCACCCGGCTCGGAAACCTTCACCGCATGATCACGGAAGTCGCTGAGCTTGAGGTCGATTCGCCGCAGTCCACCGTTGGCATAGGAGGACGCACCCATCCGTAGTTCGCCCTCTGGGGCCAGGGACGCGATGTCGTCCAGCAGCCGTCCCTCGTCGTCGAAGAGCTCGTCCGGACGGTAGCTCGACAGCCAGTCGGACAGATCCTGCAGATGCTCGTCGGTGTCTCGCGCACTCGCCAACGGCACCTGGTGACTGCGCCAGTGCCCCTCGGTGACCTTGCCGTCGATCTTCTTCGGACCGGTCCAGCCCTTCGGTGTGCGGAAGACGATCATCGGCCACATCGGACGCTCGGCGTTCTGCGCGCCCTGCTTCTCGGCCTTCGCCTTGATGCCGGCGATCGCGTCCATCACCTCGTCGAGCAGCTCGGCGAACCGGCGGTGCACGGACTCCGGAGCCTCGCCGTCGAACCCGGCCGTGAACACGTACGGCGTATGTCCGTAGCCGCGCAGCAATGCGTCCAGTTCGTCCTCGCCGATGCGGGCGAGCACGGTAGGGTTGGCGATCTTGTAGCCGTTGAGGTGCAGCACCGGAAGCACCACGCCATCGGTCGCCGGGTTGGCGAACTTGTTGCCGTGCCAGGACGTGGCCAGCGGTCCGGTCTCCGCCTCGCCGTCACCGATCACGGTGAAGACGAGCAGGTCCTTGTTGTCGAACGCGGCACCGTAAGCGTGGCTCAACGCGTAGCCGAGCTCGCCGCCTTCGTGGATCGAACCGGGCGTCTCCGGTGCGACGTGTGAAGGGATGCCGCCGGGAAAACTGAACTGCTTGAACAGTTTTCGCAAACCGTCGGCGTCCTGGGAGATCTGCGGGTAGCGCTCGGAGTAGCTGCCCTCGAGGTAGGTATTGGCGACCAGGCCCGGGCCACCGTGACCCGGACCGGTGATGAACAGCGCCGGTTGCGAACGCTCGTCGATCACCCGGTTTAGGTGTGCGTACAGGAAGTTGAGACCGGGAGTCGTCCCCCAGTGGCCGAGCAGCCGCGGCTTGACGTGGTCCTTCGACAGCGACGTGCGCATCAGCGGGTTGTCGAGCAGGTAGATCTGCCCGACCGAGAGGTAATTGGCTGCCCGCCACCACGCGTCGATGCGCTGCAGGTCGGCCTTGTCGAGCTTCTTGCCCCCGGTGTCCTTGCGAGTGGTCCAGACGTGGTCGGTCATGGCTGCCTTTCACGGGCTGTTTTTCGTACAGAGTCTGTTCTCAACGGTAACCACGGACGCCCATCCGAACAGGCCCGCGACCGAGCGATTTCTCGCTCGACTTTCCGAGGGGACGACGAACGCCGCACCCGATCGACGGCTGCGGCGTTCGTGAGTCTCGGTGACGTCAGGCGCGCAACTTGCCGGCCAGCTCGACGACCTGGCCCAGGACACTCTTCAGCTCTTCGGCGCGACGCTCCTGCGGACGGAACCCGTCCTCACCGAACTCGGTGAACAGCGACAGTGAAGCCTGCGCGCGGACGACATGCGCGTGCAGGTTGGCCATGATCACACGCCAGGCGCGACCCCGCCCGGCGAGGCGAAGTCGTCATATGCGACTGTGTCGCATATGGAGATCGATCGGGTGTGCGCATCGAACGCGTCCGCACGCACCGCGCTCGGGGTCGACCGCTCACACCGCCGGTACCGCGCCTGGCTGATCGGACTCTGTTGCGGTCTGCTTGCCACCGGCCTTGCCGCGATCGCCCTCGGTGCCGTCACCACACCGATCAGCAGCATCGTCCGGATCATCGGTCACCACACAACCGGCACCCCGGCAACGGCCACGTGGAGCCCGGCGCTCGACGCAATTGTGTGGGAGGTCCGGTTGCCACGCATCGTGCTCGGCGCCGTTGTCGGAGCCGGCCTGGCGATCACCGGCGCGGTGCTCCAGGCGATGGTCCGCAACGTACTGGCCGATCCCTACCTGATCGGCATCAACTCCGGTGCGTCGACCGGCGCCGCCGCTTCGATCCTGTTCGGTATCGGCGCCGGCATGGGCGAGTACGCGTTGCAGGGCAGCGCCTTCGCCGGCGCGCTCGCCGCAGCGTTCCTGGTCTTCTTCATCGCCCGCGGCACATCGCGGGTCACCTCGGTGCGGCTGATCCTGGCCGGGGTCGCGGTGGGTTACGCACTGTCCGCGCTGACCAGCTTCCTGGTGTTCGCGTCCGGGTCGGCCGAAGGCGCTCGGTCGGTGCTGTTCTGGCTGCTCGGTTCACTCGGCCTGGCCCGATGGGACGTTGCGCTTGCAGTCGTCACCGCGGTGGTCATCGGTACCACCGCATTGCTGATCGTGTGGTCGCGCCGCCTCGACGCACTGGCCATCGGCGACGAGACCGCGCTCACCCTCGGCATATCCCCCAGCACGTTGCGCTCCAGGCTCCTGGTCGTCGTGTCGCTGAACGTCGGCGCCGTCGTGGCGGTGTCCGGGAGCATCGGTTTCGTCGGGTTGGTCGTGCCTCACCTGGCCCGTCGCGCGGTGGGGTCGAACCACCGCCACATGCTTCCTGTGGCAGCCCTGATGGGGGCGATCCTCCTGGTGCTCGCCGACCTCGTCGCCCGAACTCTGTTGCGCCCGCAAGAGATTCCGATCGGCATCATCACCGCTCTCGTCGGGGCACCGTTCCTGCTCGTGCTGCTGCGCCGGATGACCGCAGCCCACTGATTCCCGACCACTAGACCCCGACAGAAGCGAGAGGAAATGCATCTCCCACCCAGCCGCCGTTCGCTGATGCCCGCCGTCGTCTGCACTGCCGCGCTCACCATGACCGCCGCGTGCGGCTCACCGGAGCCCACCAAGCAGGAGAGCCGCGCCGGCTATCCCGTCACGGTGTCGAACTGCGGCACCGATCAGAAGTTCGACGCGCCGCCCGAGCGTGGCCTGCTGCTGAAGTCGGCGTCCGTGCCCTACCTCGACGCCATCGGCGCCCTCGACCGCATCACCGCCAAGGCCGGTGTCTACCCGAAGGCCTATTACAACGCAGACACGAACGCTGCACTCGAGCGCATCCCTTCGCTGACGGACAAGATCGACTCCTCCGGCCACCTGCAGATCTCCAAGGAGACCGTGCTCGCGCGGTCACCCGACCTCGTCCTGGGCCACACCGACACCGTGAACCCGAAGACACTCGCCTCGACGAAGGTGCCGGTGTTGGAGGTCCCGGCCCTGTGCGAAGGTGCGAGCAAGCCACCGACCTTCGACGATGTGTACGCCGAACTGCAGACGTACGGCAAGGTCTTCGGCAAGCAGCAGCAGGCCACTCGCGCGGTCACCTCGATGCGCGGGGAACTCAGCAAGATCACGTCGAACGTGCCCGACCGCAAGGGGGCAACCGCAGCCGTGCTGTACCCGACACCCGGCGGCGGCACCACATACGCCTACGGCAACCGCTCGATGGCCGATCCGCAGCTTGCCGCCGCCGGTTTCAAGAACGTGTTCGCGGGTGTCGCCGAACGCGTCTTCGAGATCTCCCCGGAACAGTTGCTCGCCAAGAACCCCGACGTGATCGTGCTGCTGCACAACGAGGGCAAACCGCAGGAGATCGAACGGGCAGTGACCTCGCTGCCCGGTGCCGGACGGTTGGCAGCGGTGCAGAACAAGCGCATCCACGTCCAGTTGTTCAACTTCACCGAGCCGCCGTCGCCGCTTGCGATCACCGGACTGAAGAAGATCGTGAACGCCTTTCCCACCGTGCGATGAGTACGCGATGAGTACGCGATGAGTACGCGGTGAGTACGCGATGAGTGCTGCGGTGGGCGGACTGCACGTGCGCGGGGTGCGCTTGGGTTACGGACGAACCGACGTCCTGCACGGGGTGGACATGGTCGCCCGCGAGGGGCGGGTGACCGGTCTCGTCGGCCCGAACGGCAGCGGCAAGACCACGCTGTTGCGGTTGCTCTTCGGCGCGCTGCGGCCGGCGGAGGGTGAGGTGCTGATCGGCGATCGGCCGCTCGCGCAGTTCGACCGAACCGAACTCGCGAGGTCGATGGCCGTTGTCGTGCAGGATGATTCGGGCGACACGGCACTGAGCGTCGCCGAGGTGGTGCTGCTGGGACGGCTGCCGCATCATTCCGCGCTGGGCCGGTACAGCGACAGCGACCACGCGATCGCGCTGGACGCCCTGCGCCGCGTCGGCGCAGCACACCTGGTCGACCGCGACCTCAGCGAGTTGTCGGGCGGCGAACGGCAACGGGTGATGGTCGCGCGGGCGCTCACCCAACAGCCGCGCTACCTCCTGATGGACGAACCGACCAACCATCTCGACATCCACTTCCAACACGAGATCCTGCAACTGACCGAGCTCAGCCAGACGGCAGTCGTCGTGCTGCACGACCTCAACCTGGCCGCTCGTTACTGCGACGATCTGGTGGTGTTGCAGTCCGGGCACGTGGTCGCGTCCGGAACGCCCGAGGACGTCCTGACCACCGAGTTGATCAAGGACGTCTATGGGGTGCGTGCCACGATCGTGGTCGACGACGGCATCCCGCAGTTCCTGTTCGCTCCTCGGTTCAGCCTTGCGGCGAACCACGGATGAAATAGGTCACCCCGAGCAAACATCGGTTTCCGCAACGTGCTGGGCAGCAGTACTGTTGCGCGGGCTCTGCGCGTCTCGCAGACGCCCCTGCCACCCTCGAACGATGAGGAACTCATGTCTTCGGTTGCTCCGGAATACCCGGACAAGATCGACGGTGCCGTCCTGAAGATCGCAGGTGTCGTCGTCCTCGGCGCCATCATGTCGATCCTCGACATCACCGTCGTGAACGTCGCTCTCCCTGATCTGCAGACCACCTTCACCGGCGCCGACAACCCGCTGCCGTACGCCACGGTCGCGTGGACGGTCACCGCCTACACGCTCGCCCTGGCCACCGTCATCCCGTTGACCGGTTGGGCCGCCGACCGCTTCGGCACCAAGCGTCTCTACCTGCTCGCGGTGGCGCTGTTCACCGCCGGCTCCGTGCTGTGCGCGATGGCGAACAGCATCAACATGCTGATCCTGTTCCGCGTGCTTCAGGGCCTGGGCGGCGGTCTGCTCATGCCGCTCGGCATGACGATCATGACCAAGGCCGCCGGCCCGAAGCGCATGGGCCGCCTGATGGCGATCCTCGGTGTGCCGATGCTGCTCGGTCCGATCCTCGGCCCGATCCTGGGCGGTTGGCTGATCGAGCACTACAGCTGGCACTGGATCTTCCTGATCAACCTGCCGCTCGGCATCGCCGCACTGGTGTACGCGTGGTGGGCCCTGCCGTCCGATTCCCCCGAGCCCACCGAGTCCTTCGACTTCGTCGGCATGCTGCTGATGAGCCCGGGTCTCGCGCTCTTCCTGTACGGCATCTCCTCGATCCCGGAGGAAGGCACGTTCTTCTCGGCCAAGGTCATCGGCTTCGGCACCGTGGGTCTGCTGCTGCTCATCGCGTTCGTGCTCTACAGCTTCAAGCCCGAGCACCCGCTGCTTGACCTGCGCCTGTTTGCCAACCGTCAGTTGACCGTCGCGACCATCACGATGTTCATCTTCGCGGCCGCGTTCTTCGGTGGCCTGCTGCTGGTGCCGACCTACTTCCAGCAGGTGCGCGGCGAGTCGCCGTTCGACGCCGGTCTGCTGGTCGCCCCGCAGGGCATCGGCGCCATGCTGACCATGCCGATCGCCGGTGCGCTCGCCGACAAGATCCCGGTCGGACGCATCGTGCCGTTCGGTCTGCTGGCGATCATCGGCGGCATGTTCGCCATGACCCAGGTCGACGGCGACACCTCGTACTGGGGCTACATCATCCCGGTGCTGTTCGTCATGGGTCTGGGCATGGGCGCGACGATGATGCCGATCATGACCTCGGCGATCAAGACGCTGACTCACCACCAGGTGGCCCGTGGTTCGACGCTGCTGAACATCACCCAGCAGATCGCCTCGTCCGTCGGTGTCGCGATCATGTCGGTCGTCCTCACCAACGGCCTGAAGAACGACAAGCTCGTCTCACAGGCCCAGGGCTTCCAAGAAGCGACCAAGGGCACCAAGGACCCAGCCCTCATCCAGGCGACCCTGTCTAAGTTCCCGGCCGTCGCCGAGATCGTCGCGTCCGCCGGCTCCAACCCGGCCGCCGCTCAGGCCAAGCTCATGTCCGCAGTGTCGGACGCGATGGGCAAGGTCTTCGGCAGCACCTTCCTGGTGGCTGCGATCCTGGTGTCGCTCACGCTGATCCCGGCGCTGATGATGCCGCGCAAGCACGAGGAGTCGCACTTCGCGGACGACGCCGACGGCACCGCGCCGCCGGTCTTGATCCACTGATCGCTGCGATCATTCAACGAAGCGGGTCCGGGTCTTTCCCGGGCCCGCTTCGCTTTCCCGGCCCCGCTGAGCAGAATGGGGCCATGACCACACCCGGACCGCGCACCGACGCCGAGGTGCCCGGGTACCTGTCTCGCCTGGGTATCCCCGGCCTCACCGACATCCACGTCCACTTCATGCCGGACGCGGTGCTGGACAAGGTGTGGAACTACTTCGATCACGCCGACACGAACTACGGGACGCCCTGGCCGATCACCTACCGGCTGCCCGAGGACGAGCGCATCGAGCAGCTGAGGACGCTCGGCGTCCGGTACATCCCCAGCCTGAACTACGCGCACAAGCCCGGTATGGCCACATGGCTGAACGAGTGGAACCGCGAGTTCGCCGGACGGGTGGACGGCGCGGTGCACAGCGCGACCTTCTACCCCGAGCCAGGCGCGGCCGCGTACGTCCGGCAGGCGATGGACGCCGGCGTCAGGCTGTGGAAGGTGCACGTTTCGGTGAGTGCTTTCACGCCCGAGGACCCGCTGCTCGACGATGTGTGGCCGCTGATCGACGAGGCGGGAACGCCGGTCGTGATCCATGCGGGGTCGGGTCCGTTGGCGGGTGAGTTCACCGGTCCGGAGCCGGTGCGCCGGTTGCTCGAACGCCACCCGCGGTTGCCGTTGGTGATCGCCCATCTGGGGATGCCCGAGTACGACGCGTTCGCCGACCTGGCGCAGCAGTACGAACGGGTCCATCTGGACACGACGATGGTGGCGACCGATTTCACCGAACGCCTCGCTCCGCTGCCGGACGGCTACGTCGACCGGCTTGGTTCGCTGAGCGACAAGGTGGTGCTCGGCACCGACTTCCCGAACATCCCCTACGCCTACGCCCACCAGATCGAGGCCCTGGCCCGCCTGGACCTTGGTGATGAGTGGATGCGGAAAGTGCTGTGGCACAACGGTCATCGTCTGATGGGTGCCTGAACAAAGACTCAGGCCAATCGCCGTCATGCCCTCGCCCCGGGTCGCGTTGTGGGCGATGCCCGACTGGAGCGCGGACGGCTTGGATGTCACCGAGTACCTGATCCCATCGTCCGAGGTGCGGCTGCCGTTGCACCACTGAGGGGACGGCGAGGTCGTCCCGTTCGCGCACCTGGTGCTCAACTCCGTCCGGTTGCCCGCCGCGAGCGTTCACGAGTACACCTCTGGTGGGCACCAATTCGTCGGTCTCGCAGGCGAACTCAGCCCCGCTTTGTCTCGCTGATCCTTTCGTCAACCGGTTGACGTGCTGCTCGACGCACTCGTCGCGGGCTGCGCCCCTGCGCCGAGATCTTCGATCGTGACGTTCGTTCCGGCGTCCATGGTCGGGGTGGCCAGTTCGATACGTCCGCCGCGACGCAACCGGAAGTTCTCCTTGGCGTCGCCCATTCCGTCGCCGTCCTGGTAGAACGACCCGGTGCTCTTCAGATGGACGGAGCGCTCGCGCACCTCCACCGTGAAGGTCACCACCTCTCCCATCGCCATCACCCTGAAGATGTCACCCGAACGGTACGCGTCGGTCGTGACCTTCACCGGCGCTTTGTAGCCCGGCGGCGGCGAGGTCCACCCGCTCCAGTCGCTCACTGAGACCTTCAGCGTGACCTCATCGTCCGACGGGGCTTCCCCACCCAGCCGGTCCAGTCCGTCGTCCTGGCACCCGGCGAGTGCGATCGGCAGCAGAAGTACGGCGCTCGAGGCGCGCAGCAGAGCCCTGCGAGAAGTGGTCATGCCGTGTGGACGCCGACGTCCGGGGTCCCGTTCCCGCGCCGCGACAGTTGGCAGGATCAAGCCCGTGGACCTGACCGCTTTCCTTTATTCCTCTGCCGGCGCCGATTGTCCGAAACGCTATGGACCCTGCATGAGAGCTGGATGAAACGTGGATGAAGAGCTCCACCTACTCCAAACGGTCACGGACAGCCATAGGGTCGATCCGTGAATCAACGTGCATTCCGGATGGATGACCTTCCGGCTCCCGCGCCGTATCGCTTACTCACGGGGTTGGTGATCCCCCGGCCGATCGCATGGGTCAGCAGTGTGGACGCCGAGGGCCGACCCAACCTTGCGCCGCACTCGTTCTTCACCGTCGCGTCCGGCAATCCTCCGATCGTTCAGTTCACCTCGGTGGGTCGAAAGGACTCACTCAACAACATCGAGGCGACTGGTGAGTTCGTGGTCAACTTCGTGCCCCGGCGGTTACTGGAGCCCATGAACGCCACCGCCGAGTCCGCCCCGCCGCACGTCGACGAGTTCGAACTGGCCGGTCTCACAAAGACCCCCTCGCAGCAGGTGCGTCCACCTCGGGTCGCCGCATCGCCATCTGCACTGGAATGCCTGCTGCACAAGGTGATTCCCGTCGGAGACTCGTTCATCGTGCTCGGACGCGTGGTGTGCGCCTGGGTCGATGAGGACGTCTTGGACAACGACCGTCCGTGCGAGTGGAACCTCGATCCGGTGGCTCGCCTGAGCGGGTCCCGCTACGTCACCTACGGCGAGACGGTCACGCTGCGCCGTCCCGAGTAGTCAAGCGTGACCGGGTCATGCGGCCGGTCGGTCGGGTGGCGACCAAGGCGTCCGGTATCGCGAAGGTGGAGATCCGTGACGGTGCGGACGGCGCGGTTCTCATGTCGTCCAGCGCACCGGGCCGGGCCTTCCCCGGAACATGAGCTGCGCCCGCAGCCCGTCCTGCCGGACGAACGAGTAGATACTTAGTGGGTTGCCCAATTACCTGAAGGGAATCTCGATGACCTCCGTACTGATGATTCTGTCCGCCGCCGACCACTGGACGCTCGAGGACGGCAGCAAGCACCCGACCGGCTTCTGGGCCGAGGAGTTCCTGGCGCCCTACAACAAGTTCAAGGAGGCCGGCTGGGACGTCGTCGTCGCGACGCCCGGCGGGAAGAAGCCGACCGTCGACCAGACCAGCCTGAGCGTCAAGGGCGGGCTGCTGCCCAACAAGATCGGCACGCTGAAGGACGAACTCGCCCGTCTCGCACCGGTTCTCGACGCGCCGGAGAACCTCTCGAACGTCGACCCGGACGCGTTCGACGTGGTCTTCTACCCCGGTGGCCACGCCCCGATGGAGGACCTCGCGTACGACGAGGTGTCCGGCGCGATCATCCGGAAGCGTCTGGAGTCAGGCCGTCCGCTGGCCCTGTTGTGCCACGCGCCGGCCGCGATCCTCGCCGCTCAGAACGCCGACGGCACCTCGCCGTTCGCCGGTTACAAGATGACCGGCCTGTCGAACGCCGAGGAGACGCTCAACGGTCTCGCCAAGAAGGCGAAGTGGCTGTTGCAGGACAAGCTGGAGGAAGCCGGCGTGCAGTACGAGAAGGCCAAGCTGCCGATGCGTCCGCACGTCGTCGTCGACCGGAACGTCTACACCGGCCAGAACCCGCAGTCGTCCGAGGACCTCGCCGACCGCATCATCGCCGACGTGAGCTGATCGCGTTCGAGTACCGGGGCGGCCGCGTGGAACATCCACGTGGCCGCTCTGCCGTACGGGCCGAGTGTTCAACCATGGCGCAGTGACGTCCTTCAGGCGGGAATCGTGACCACATGGGGGCGATCCTTCGGGGCGAGCCAGGTGTGAATGGCGCTGTCGAACGTCGCCAGCACCGTTCCACGGCTCGCCGCGAGGTTCACCAAGTGCAGATCGGTCACCTGACGATGTCCCATGAGGACCACCGGACTCACCACCGCTTCGACGAGGGTGGAGTCGTCGGGCAGGAAGTTCCAGCGCGGATCCGATCGCATGCCGCGAAGGATTGGCCAGACCTCGGTTACTTCGCGCTGTGAACCGGTGATGACCGGATTCAACAGCATCCGGATCAGTCCCGATTCGGTGACCGGGCAGGTGGCCCATGTCCGGACGGACGCCAGGAAGGTGTGCGCACTGCGGTGGTGCTGGTGGGTCGTCAGCGCCAGAGCGACCAGCGCGTTGACATCGAACAGGACCGGGCGATCATCACTCATCGCGCAACTCTGCGACCAACTCGTCGGTGACGATGACGTCCGATGAACCCACCATGATCGGGAATGGACTGTAGGAGAAATCGACGCTCGACGGGATGCCGGCGCTCAGACCGCGCTGGGCCAGCTGGGACACCGCCGCACCGATCGAGATACCTCGACTGCGAGCCAGGGAGCGCGCTGCAGCCAGCACATCGTCGTCGATCTCCAGTGTGGTCCGCATCACCACATCGTAGCATCAGAGCATCACACTTCAAAGATTACAAATAAGGTGACGCCAGTCCGGGCAACGACCGGACCGCAAAGCAGCCACGTGGCCGCCCGGATGATCCGCGCGGCCACGTGGAAAAGCAAATATGCGCCCATCCCCCGGCCGGCTGTTCGTCCGGGTTGCGGTCAACGCATTCGGGAGTGACGAGGCTGCAACCTCAGTGGCCGCCGGGAAGAACGTCCTTCACCCGATCGAGCAACGACTTGTCCTCGCCGCCCTGCGCCCACGGCGGGTCGTGCGGAAGCGGACCCATCGGGTCGGCGTCCTTCGGCTCCGCCGTGCGCTCGGCCAGCGAACGCTGGATCGCCTCACGCATCGGTATCAAGCGGTGCCCTTCCGGCAGCAGTTCGCGGACCCCCGGCCCGCCGTCGCCACAAACCATGTCGTGGTGCAGGCTCTCGACCAGCGCTTCGACGGTCGGTTTCGGCACGTCGATCAATGTGGCAACGAGTGACCCCACCAGTCCGGTCGGCAGGAGCGGCACGGTGACCTGCGGTCGCTTGAGATCGGCGACGTCGGCGTAGAGGTCGAGCAGATCGGCGTACGGCATCGACTCGGGCCCGCCGACGTCGAAGTGACGCGAGGGGCCGTCGATCGTGAGCGCACCCACCAACGCCTGGATCGCGTCGACGACCGCAATCGGCTGCACGTCGGAGTTCATCCATTCCGGAACCGTCTGCAGCGGCATCCGTTCGCTGACCTGCCGGATGATCTCGAACGACGTCGACGCGCTGCCCAGCAGCACGGCAGCTCGCAACGTGATCACGGTCGCCGGACTGGCGGTCAGGATTCGTTCCACTTCGAGGCGCGAGGTGATGTGCTCGGACAGTTCACTCTCGGGAACGTCGGGGACGATCCCGGACAGGTAGACGACCCGCTGCACACCGTGCAATTCGATTGCGCCGCGGACGAGTTCGGCAGCCTTGCGGTCGTTGTCGGCGAAGTCGTCGCCACCCATCCCGTGGATCAGGTAGTAGATGGCGTCGACGCCGACGATCGCGTTTTCCACGTCGCTCTGATCGAGCACATCCATCTCGACGGTCTCGACCTGATCGCTCCACCACGGGTGGACGTCCTCGTTCGCCGTCTTGGTGGTGCGGACATCGTGGCCCGCCTTCAGCAGTTCGGGCACCAGTCGCCCACCCACGTACCCGGTCGCGCCGGTCACAAGAATCTTCATCGTTCGTCTTCCTCTCGGTTCGGGTCGTGCCGCGGGGTCCAGGCACGACGCATCGCGACGCGGCGCCGCGTCCGGGCGGGGAGGACGCTGCTCGGCCTGTCACCGGCCGATCGAGCGGCACCGCTGTCACCGGATGCCGTCCGAGGGTGCCGCGGCACCCATCCGTCACCGTAGGGGACACCGGCACCCGCCAAGGGTCAGCGCAGGTGCTTGTCCAGGTTGCGTGCGAAACCATTGCCCATCTGGGTCATCACGACGGTCATCGCGGTGCGGACCGCCGGACCCATGATCTTGGGGAAGGGCATCCGTGCGGTGATGTCGATGTCGATGCTCAGGTGCGTACCGCCGTCGACGGGCGTGAGGGTGTAGATGCCGTCGACCGCAACGAGCTCGTCGCTTCGCGCGGGGTCGTGGGAGTAGGAGATCCCTTTCTTGGGATCGAAGTCCATGAGCGCGGTGAAGACCGGCTTGAACTTCTGGTTCAACACCGGGACAGAGGTCATCTCCCACAGCCAGCGGTCGCCGTCCGGGGTGATCCGGTGCACCAGCGGGGTCAGCTTCTGCAGGGTCTTCGCGTCGGTCAGCACCTCCCACAGAGCGTCGACGTCGTACGGCACGGTCTCCTCGGAGACATTGCGTGCGGAGAATGAATTCACGGCGGAAGCCCTTCGGGACGGTGGGTGTTCCACACTAGGAGCTACCGACCACCCAGAGGAGTTTGCAGCAGATGCGTCATTCGTCACGCCTGACCGAGATCGCGGGGCGCTTGAAACAGCTGCCGTGGCTACGCCCGGTGGACCGCGATCACTGGCAGACACCCGCCGAATTCCGCCGCCGCCAGCTTGTCTCGCTCGGCACGCTTGTCGTCGGCGCGCCGGTGTTGCGGACGGCGCTGCGCCAGCCACCCGGCAGCCGTTCCTTCCAGTTGTGGACCGTGGCGCTGGCCGGTGTCTGGACCGCCGGCGCGTTGGCGTCCGGACCGCTGCATGTTGGGCACTCCAACTCCTCGCGCGGACCGGTGCGGCCGATCGTGCGACCATTGGCGATCGGGTCGGCAGCGGTGGCGGTCTTTACTCTCGGTGGCATGGTCGTCGTGCAGATCCCTCTGCTGCGCAAGGAGATCGAGAGCGTCGTGCAGCACGCGCGGGTCGGCGACCTACGCATCGTGGTGCCGCTGACCATCGCAACGGGCGCCGCCGAAGAACTCTTCTTCCGAGGCGCGTTGTACGCAGCCACCCCGCAACCGCATCAGGTTGCGGTGACGACCGTCGTGTACGGCACGACCACCCTGGCGACGGGCAACCCGATGCTGGTGTTCGCGTCCGTGCTGCTGGGTGGACTCACCGGTGTTTCACGGCGCGTGACCGGTGGCGTGCTGTCCCCGATCATCGTCCACGGCACCTGGTCGACCGGGATGCTGGTGATCCTGCCGAAGCTGACCGAGCGGGCGGCCGCATGGGGCGAACTGCTGATGAGCCGCCGGTCGGGCCGATGATCCTGGTCACCGGAGCAGGCGGCTACATCGGTAGTCGTCTGGTACCACGGCTGCTGGCCGACGGACATCGGGTCCGCGCCACCTTCACCAACGTCTCGCGCGCGAATTCGCTGTGGTGGCACGAGGATCCGCGGGTCGAGACCGTGCAGATGGACGTTTTCGACTCGGCTTCCGTCGACGCAGCAGTGGAGGGTGTGGCGACGGCGTACTACTTGATCCACGGACTGGCTGATCGTGATTTCGAACGGCTCGATCGCCTGGCTGCGGAAACATTCGCGGAAGCAGCAACCCGCGCGGGTGTGGAGCGAGTGATCTATCTGTCGGGTCTGGTGCCCATGCTCCCGGCGTCCGAACTGTCGCCCCACCTTCGGTCGCGACTCGAGGTCGAGCAGGTGCTCACCACTCGTGCACCCTCGACGGTGACGCTGCGCGCAGCAATGGTGATCGGCGGTGGATCCACCTCACTGGAGATCATGCGCCAGTTGAGCAATCGCCTTCCAGCACAACCACTTCCGACGTGGATGAACTCTCGCCTCCAGCCGATCTCTGTTGTCGACGCGCTCGAAGCCCTGGTCGGCGCACTGGATCCGCGCGTGCCCTCCCGCTGGTACGACATCGGCGGACCCACCGCGATCGGATACGGCATGTTGCTGTGGGAGTTCGGCCGAGCCGCCGGCCTGCGTCGACGTCCGCGCGTGTTCGTGCCGTTCCTGCCCGAGCCGCTCGTCGCCGACCTCGCAGGCGCGCTCGTCGGCGCGCCGGGCTCGACGGTCGAAGCGCTCATCGACAGCCTCTCCCACGACATGGTCTGCGCCGATGACGACTTCGTGACCGACCTACTGCCCCCCGGATGGCAACTCATGCCCCTACGGGAGTCACTGCAGAGGGCGATCGTCGAACCCGATTCCGTTTGTGACCAGCGAGATCCGATGCAGCGTATGCCCCACGACGCAGTATGGACGGCGTCTTCGGACGGGATGGTCCGAGGGTTGACTCGAGGTTTGATTCGCCTGACGACGCGCTGACCGCTTCTCCCGTCCCGGCTTGCTGAAGGTGGGTCTGGGAAAGATCGCGCCGAATTCGTCCCGTCGTCCCTTGCCGGTCACAGCGCCGACGTCGCACACATCGGAGTGGGTCAGTTGGGCATCCAGAGCGAGCAGTACATCCGCGATTACTGGGCCGATACCGTCCAAGCCGTCGGTGCCAGGGAAGCTGTGGACGCCCGCCACGCTTGATCGTCGACAGCACTCCCCGATTGCCGGGGATCTCCAACAGCTTCCGCAGCGCTTCGTCGCTCATTGCCTCACCATGGCTCCGGCCCACAGAAGCGACCCGAAAATCGGATGCGCCCGAAAGAGGGATGCGGTTGCATCGAGACATGACCAGCAACTATCCGGCGCTCCACGAGCCGACCGTCAGCGAACTGCCGGACCTGCTCCACGCGCTGGCGTCCTGGCAACACGACGGGCTTCCTGTCCAGTTGCACCCGGCAGACCTGGGTTGGCAGTGGCGTTTCGGTGCGGAGCAGGTCGCACGGTCGATGCGGGTCTGGAGCATCGACAGCACTCCCGCCGCCGTCGCCTTCGTGGATACGGACGTGCCCGAAGGTGAAGCAGCCGTTGCCCGCATGGCGATGGCTCCCGACTTCGCAGTCGACGAACGACTGGCTCGTGCGCTGGTGCACGACCTGCCCGCTCCGCAGCGGATCGGACTGCCCGGCGGAATCAGCATCATCGAAGCTCGCTTCGGTGACGCGTTCCGAGCAGAACTGACGGCACAGGGTTGGATAGCGGACGAGCCGTGGACGCCCCTTCGCCGGGCCCTGTCGCGGGAGGTGGCGCCGTGCGGATTGCGCATCGAAACTGTCGAACCGGGCAAGCCGGACGACCGGGTCGAGGTTGAGACCGCTGCGTTCGAGAACTCCACCTTCACCGTCGAACGGTGGCACACCATGGCGCAGGGCCCGGCGTACGCGAACGCGCGATGCCTGGTCGGGTACGACGAGAACGGTGCTGCCGTCGCTGCCATCACGGTGTGGTCGGCGGGCCCCGGACGGCCGGGTGTCATCGAGCCGATGGGCGTGCATCGCGACCATCGCGGACGCGGTCACGGACGAGCGATCACTGTGGCCGGTGCGGCAGCACTGCGCGAGATGGGTGCCTCGAGTGCACTGGTCGCCACGCCGGCGTCGAACGAAGCCGGAGTCGCGACGTACGTGTCGGCCGGTTTCGAAGCCGGCACGCCCGTTCCCGACTTCGTACGCCCCATGAACTAACCGAACCGTCGCCGATTCCCTTCTGAGACACCTTCGGTCATAGCGTCCTTCCACGAGACGAAGGCCTGACCGATGGGCGGCGACATCACCATGCTGCCCGCGCTCACCCCGATCCACACCTTGACCTCGAACGAGGGCAGCATCTCGGCGAAGCCGGACTCACGATCAGAGCGACCAACGCCTCACGGATGCTGTCGTTGGTAACACCACCGGAGGTCGGCAGCAGTCATGTGGTTGCCCGAACGAGGGCGTCAGTCCTTGTCGGACGACGAATCGTCCGCGTCCTCGTCGGTGGCAGGGCCTTCCGGCATGGCGCCGCCTTCGCCGCTCCAGTCGCTTCCCACCTCGTCGTCATTGGCGGGGTCGGAGACGGTATCGGGCTGAACCTTCGGGTCTTGTTCGCTCATGGGCACAACTCTGCTGCGCTCGACGCGCCCGCGCAACACCCTGGAGCAGTAGTTGTGACCTGGATGGCCAGATGCGAGCCGCACCACCAGATGTGGACCGCGTCAGCGACGGGCGGCCAGTGACTCGAACAACGCGCAGTACTCCTCGACCATGCGCTGCTCATCGAATCGGGCGACCGCGTCCGCTCGGACGTCGGCACGGTCGAGATCGCGGACGCGGGACACGGCGTCCGCGAGTCCCGCGACGAGATCGGCCGTGGCGGTTCCTGCCTCACCCACCAGCACCCCCGACCGCTCGGAGACGACTTCGCGCAGACCGCCTCGTCCGATGGCGATCACCGGGGTGCCAGACATCATCGCCTCGGCGGCGACCATGCCGAACGGCTCGTCCCAGCGTGGAGTCACGAGAATCGCAAGGCTCGAGCCGACGATCCGGGCGGTCGCTCGTTGATCCAGGTGACCGGCATGACGAACGCCGTCGCCGAGCAACGGCTCGACGTGGTCTCGGTAAAAGGCTGCGTCCGCGATCGGGCCCACGATCGTGAGCAGCAGCCCGGCAGTACGGGCCGCTCGGATCGCGAGGTCGGTGCCCTTCTCTGGGGTGATTCGCCCGACCCAGACGAGTTGCTCTCCACCTGAACCGAATTCGAACAGACACGACCGCACACCGTTGTGAATCACCAGCGGTTCGATCGGGAGCAGACGCCACATGCTCGCAACCGCCTCACTGACACCGACGTACACGGCATCGTCCGCGGCGAGCGAGACACCGATCTCTGCCAGCGGGTACGGCGGGCAGTGCAACGTCGTGACCATCGTGCTGGGCATGGCCCGGCTCATCGCCAGCGGGAAGTGATGCAGGCTCTGGTTGTGCACCAGATCGACCGGTCGTCGCACGAGGTCGGCCATCGCCCAGGACATCGCGGCATCGTCCCGCCAGAGCCCGGCCAACGGTTCGTCCTCGGGTGTGCGGATGGTGGGAACCTGTGCGTACGTGGCCAACTCGTCCGCAAGACGAGGATCGGTGCCGGGCTGTGCGTACAGCCGAACCGTGTGTCCGCGAGCGCGCAGACCCGCGGTGAGCGACGCCGTCTGTGCTTCCTGGCCACCGGCGAACGGTTCACGCAATGGGTTGCGAGTCGTGGCAAGAACCGCGATGTGCATGGCATCCGATCGTCCGTCCCGCCCTGCGTCGCTGCACCGGTCGGGCGGATGAAGATCGGTGAGCCGAGGGACAACGCTACGGCCAGCGAGCACTTCATCGACGCCCCGGTTGGTCGGCGGGCTGTTCGCGCGACCGGAACAGCCAGGTTCGGCAGGATCTCCAGGACTTAGGCTGACCTCGCCGGACGGCCGGATCTCAGGTCGTGTGGAAAACCTCGATCCGTTGTCGGTGACCGCGGTAAGAATCGTGCCGACGAGAGGACAACCACGTGAGCACGAAGCGCCACAAGCAGAAGCCCCGAAGGCGGCAGCCCCACACAGGAGCCGCTTTCGGGCGCGACGACAACCGCCGGCACTCCAACGACGACCCGGCGGACGCCGTCCGTCTGCTGCTGCAGGATGCGGCCGTGGCGTTGCAGGTCGATGATCTGACTCGGTTCGACGACAACGTGGTGATGCTGGCGGCCCAGTGCGACCGACCGGCCACGCGTGCGACCGTGCACAGCCAGGTGCGACAAGCGCTGGAGGATCGCCTGCAGGTGGCGTGGGACAGCGGCTGGCAGCCCGCCGATATCCATCGGATGGTGCTTCGGCGCTCGACCAAACCGGTTGCCGACTTCACGCTTCGGGTGATCGAGCATCAGTTGCGCAGCTACGCGCGAGACACGATCCATCCGGGCTGGCGAGCTCAGATCGCCGAACTGCGTGAGGGCGCCGAGTCGCCGCAGGATCCGATCATGTCCTATCGCGCGGGCGGCATGAGTTGGCTGGCGATCATGGACGCTGCGGCTCGTTGCCTGCACGTGCTCCTGATCCTGCCGCCGGTGCAGATCATCGGCCCGCGGCCCGGCGAGTGGGTGAAGTCGATCGATCCGCAAGAGACCGAGGTGGACGATCGGATCCTCACCCGCGTCCGGATGCTGTTGGCGAAGGCGGAGTCGACGCCGTACGAGGCCGAGGCCGAGACGTTCACCGCCGGTGCCGCCTCACTCATCGCACGGCACCGCATCAGTGAAGCGATGCTCGCGGCGTCGCGTACCGACCAGCCGAAGGACGGTGCCAGCGCGACCCGCATCGGCGTCGAGAACCCGTACGAGCAGCCCAAGGTGCAACTGCTCAACGCGGTCGCCGAGGCGAACTCGTGCAAGGTCGTGTGGAGCAAGGAGCTCGGTTTCGCCACGGTGGTCGGCTTCCCGTCCGACCTGTCGGGTGTCGAGTTGCTCTACACCTCGCTGCTGCTGCAGGCGACCAACACGATGACGGCGGCCGGGCAGCGATCGGTCCAGGGCGCCCACCGCCGGTCGCGGTCGTTCCGTGCCTCATTCCTCAGCGCGTTCGCCTTTCGCATCGGGGAACGATTGCAGGAAGCCACCGATGTCGAGGAGCGTTCTGCAACAGCGGAGTTCGGCGGAGCAGCCCGCGGAGAGCGCCTGCCGGCTCTGGTCGAACGCGACCAGCACGTCACCGACACCTACGAACGGCTCTTCCCTCAGGTCGTACAGACCAGGTCGCGGGCGAGGTTTGACCGGGAGGGCTGGCACCACGGCCGGCAGGCCGCGGATCAGGCCGACATGCGCTCCCGCGCCGAATTACGCGGGTGAGGGTGTGCGCATGATTCGCCAATGGGCTTGCGGTGGTCACTCAGGACGATGACTTCGACGCGTTGCATGATCTCGGCGCACTCGAGGTCATCAAGGTCTGAGTGAGCATCGACCCGAATTGACGCCCAGGGCTGATCAGGGTGCGGACCAACCCTCGCGCCCGAGGTTTGTGCAGATGCACGCCTTGTTGCCGTCCACATCCTGCAGGACGACGTACGCCGGCGATCCGTCACGGACGACGGTGCCACCGGCATCCACGACCTGCTGGATGCGCTGTGCAGCGATGTCATGCGGCACCCGGACGTCGAGGTGGGAGCGCTGCTCGTCGTCAGGCTCCCGGTGCTGGAACCACAGCGTGGGTCCGATGCCGGCCTGGCCGTGGACCTCGTCCCCGTCGACCTCGTAACCGAGGGCGGCTGCCCAGAAGGGGGCGATCTTCTCGTGGTCCGGTGTGTCGAGGGCGATCTCGAAGATCGACCGGTCTCCCGTCAGCGAGCAAGCAGGTTGAGGATCACCGTGAGGATGATCGAGGCGACGATTGAGAACAGGATCATGCCCACGCAGCCGGCGGTGCCGCCGAGCGGGCGGACGCGGAATCGGGGTCCAGGTTCGGTCATCCGGCAACCCTCGCACAGGGAGTCACCGCGCCAGTGCTCAGCGAGCGGGTGGCTCACCCGAACCAGGCGTGCCGACAGCGCAAACAGCCCGACGCTGCACCGATTCCCCAACCCTGGACAAACCTGCTTCCCGCAACCGTCGAATCGCCCCGGCCGCGTTAGGTTCGAAGGGCCCGCCACCGCCTCAGCAATGGAGACACCATGTCCACAGGCCGTACTCTCGCCCGCGTCGCACTCGGCTCGTTCCTGACCTTCGCCGGCACCGGTCACCTCACTTTCGCCCGCCAGGAGTTCCAGGCTCAGGTGCCCGACTGGTTCCCCGCCGACAAGGACGCCGTCGTCCTCGCGTCCGGCGTAGTGGAGATCGTGCAGGGGCTGGCGCTGATCTCCGGTTGGAACCAGAAGACGGTCGGCAGGATCATCGCAGCGTTCTTCGTCGCCGTGTTCCCCGGCAACATCAGCCAGTTCCTGGAGCAGAAGGACGGTTTCGGCCTGGACACCGACACCGAGCGCGCCGTCCGGCTCGCGTTCCAGCCGCTGCTGGTGGCGTGGGCCCTCTGGGCGACGAACCAGGGTGACGAGGAGACTGAGTTCTCACAGAAATCGAGCTGATTCAGGCAGAAATCACAATGCAGACCGTCCTCGGTGCGAACGGGCAGATCGCCGAAGAACTCGCCCGCGAGCTGTACCGCAACCACACCCGCGACATCCGCCTGGTCCAGCCGCAACCCGAAGAAGGTTCACGACACCGACGAGCTCCACGCGGCCGATCGATACCGCGGCGACAACCTGTTCAACCCCTCGAAGTTCGACGCTCGGTTCCCGACTTCGAGGTGACGACGTACCGCGAGGCATCAACCAGGTCATTGGGGTGAATCAACCCCGGTTGTCACGGGCGCGCTGCTTGATCTCGGCGATCACCTGACCCTTGGCGTCCGAGTACGCGTTCATGTCCGGCCAGTCCTGAGCGACTAGGTCCCGCTTGGTGCGTTCGTACAGTTCTCGATCGCCCTGGTCGGTGCGCAGTCGGTCGCGCAACAACAGGTAATCATCAGCGGCCACGTCGCCGGTCTCGAGGATGTGCACGTGCACGTCGAGTTCGGGGGTGCGCACGAGCCGGTGTCCGGGCTCACGAACCCGCAACATGTAACCGGTGTCCAGGAGTTGCGGCAGGTAGTCCTCTTCGGCGGTGACGTCGTCGACGACCACGAGGATGTCGATGATCGGCTTGGCCGCGAGTCCGGGCACCGAGGTGGAGCCGATGTGTTCGACCTGCTTCGCGGTCTCCCCCAGAGCCGCCCTGATGCGATGCTCGTGCTCGGTGGAAGCGCTGGTCCAGGACGGGTCGTATTCCTCGATGACGAGGTCGCGCTTCTCCACTCCGCCGACGAGTTCGACGCAGGTGACGTCGGGACCGCGGCGGCCGGGATTGGGAGACTCAGTCATGCGGCGAGGTTAACGTCCGGTGCGCTCAGCCTCATGACCCAGCACGAACGCCCGTTCGTACTCGAGAAGCTGCTTGAACTCGCCGTTGCGCACCATCTTGTCCAGCCGTTGATGCTCGCCGCTCCTCCTGGTGGTCGTGATGATTCCGACCGCACCGACGGAGCATCGACCGACGGGAGTCGTCCGTGCGTGAATTTCGGGGTGCGCCATGCCCTACGTGCCGAGCAGTTCGTCGACCTCGGCCCGTAGTTGTTCGGCGTGACGGGACACGACGGCCCAGACGAGTTCGTAGTCGACTGCGTCGTACTCGTGAGCGAGGCGGTTGCGCATGCCGATGGCCCGCCGCCACGACGTGTCTCGGCGATGCTCATCGAGGAACGCCTCGGGAAGCCGCCGCACCGCTTCGCTCAGCTTGAGCACGAGAGAATCTGCAGCAAGCTTGGGCACCTCGAGGTCGGGATCACTGTCGTACCACTCTCGTCCACGTGCCGCGAGCTGCTCAGCTCTACGGCACAGTCGTGAGATGTCGGACAGCTTGTCGGATGTCCCCGGGGCCGTACCTCTCGTCCAGCAAACTCACAGCGGCACCGAGGTGCGATCGATCTCGTGCCCCGACCAAACTGCCCGAGCAGTCACCAGATCCACTGCGCAACCGAGCAACTGCTCCAACTCGTCGGCGGCATCGATCAGGTCGAGCACGTCGCCGTCACGGCCGATCTCGACGACGAGGTCGATATCGCTGCCCGGAGTGTCATCGCCGCGAGCCACCGACCCGAACACCCGCGCAGACGTGAGGCCGTGACCGGACAGGATCGCCAACACCTCGGCACGGTGATGCTTCAACAGTTCACTCGGGCGCGGCCGGACGGCATCCCGCAAGCGATCCAGCATCTGGGGGGACGGACGTCGGCGACCGGTTTCGTAGGCGGCGATGTTCGGTTGCGCAACACCGCTGCGGCGGGCCAACTCAGCCTGACTGATTCCCGCAGCGGCACGTAGTTCAGCAACCGTCGACATCAGGTGATGATATCTCGTGATATGGATCGTGGACGTTGGAATCTACCTCGTTGCTGACCCGATTCTTGCGGCGCTCCTCTGCTCAGGATCTGCCCGCCAGGACGTCCCTCAGGTACGCGGCCGTGAGGCTGTCGGCGTCGGCGGCGACTTCGCCGGGGGTGCCGGTGGCGACGATGCGTCCGCCGTTGTCACCGGCGCCGGGACCCAGATCGATCACGTGGTCGGCCTGGGCGACCATGCGCATGTCCAACTCGACCATGACGACGGTGTTGCCGGCGTCGACCAGGCCCTGCAGATGCGCAATCAGGCGGTCGCTGTCGGCACTGTGCAGACCCGCGGTGGGTTCGTCGAGGACGTAGAGGGCGTCGCCCCGGTGGGCACGCTGCAGTTCGGAGGCCAGCTTCACCCGCTGCGCTTCGCCGCCGGAGAGTTCGGGCGCGGGCTGGCCGAGGCGCACATATCCCAACCCGACGTCGCGCAGTACGTGCAGCGAGCGCTCGATCTCGGTCTCATCGGCGAAGAATTCGTGGGCTTCGTCCACGCTCATCGCCAGGACGTCGGCGATGTTCCGGTCGTGCCAGGTGATCTCGAGCGTGCTCTCCTTGAACCGTGTGCCGTGACACGTGGGGCACGGGCTGTAGATGCTCGGCAGGAACAGCAACTCGACCATGACCGAGCCCTCTCCCTCACACGTCGGGCATCGTCCGGCGGCGACGTTGAACGAGAACCGGCCGGCCTTGTAGTGGCGCCGACGGGCCTCCGGGGTCGCCGCGTACAACTTGCGGACGTGGTCGAACAGTCCGGTGTAGGTGGCGACATTCGACCGAGGGGTGCGACCGATCGGCTTCTGGTCGATCGCAACCACTCGACGCAGACCTCCGAGTCCTTCTCGTCCACCCTCGACGTGCCCGTGCACCGAACCCTGATCGCCGGTGAGCAACAGGTCGACGTCGTCGTCCCCGTCCTCGAGCTCCACTGTCGTGGACCGACCGAGAGCGGCCTCGACCAGCGTGGGCACGGCCTGACTGACCAGGCTCGACTTGCCCGACCCGGAGATGCCGGTGACCGCGGTCAGACATCCCAGCGGGAACTGCACCTTGACCTCGTGCAGGTTGTTGCGGCTGACGTCCGCGAATCGCAGCCAGCCATGCGGCTCGCGGGGCCGCCTGGACACCGGTGTGGGAGGCGCGAACAGGTAGCGGCGGGTGACCGATTCCTCGACGTCCGCGAGGCCCGAGGGTTCGCCGCTGAACAGGACGCGTCCGCCCTGCTCGCCGGCGCCGGGTCCGATGTCGACCAGCCAGTCGGCCTCCTTGACCACCGGTATCGAGTGCTCCACCACGAACACGCTGTTGCCGCGCTGCTTGAGTCCGCGCAGGATGCCGAGCAGCGCTTCGAGGTCACGCGGGTGGAGGCCGGCGGACGGTTCGTCCAGCACGTACACGACACCGAAAAGCTTGGACGACAACTGAGTTGCCAGCCGTAGCCGCTGCAGTTCACCGCCGGAGAGGGTTGGTGTCGTCCGCCCCAGCGAGAGGTAGCCGAGGCCGAGATCGATCATCGGTTGCAGTCGTTCGAGCAGTTCGGCGCACAGGCGACCGGCCGCGGCCTGCTTCTCCGCCGAGATGTTCGAGGTGCGACGGACGTCGGGTGCCGCGTCATGGGACGCACCGCCGGCATCCACCCGCTCCTTTCTGGCACGCGCCCGGGACGCGTCGTCCAACGCTTCGCCTGCCGTGCCCTCGACCGGCACCCGATCATCGGCGATCACACGCCGCGCGATGTCGGCCACCTGAGCCAGCGGCAGCGCGGCGAACTCGGCGATGTCGAAGCCCTCGAACGTGACCGACAGCGACTCGACCTTGAGTTGCTTGCCGTGACAGGTGGGGCACACAGCACTGGTGACGAATTGGGAGACGCGGCGTTTCACGATCGCGCTTTTGGTGGACGCGAAGGTGTCCAGCACGTACCGGCGAGCGCCGACGAAGGTGCCTTGGTAGCTCGGTTCGAGGTCCTTCTTGATCGCCCGCTTCGTCTGGGCCGGAGTCAGGCCGGCGTACACCGGGACGGTCGGGCGCTCCTCGGTGAACAGGATCCAGTCGCGCTGCTTCTTCGGCAGGCGGCGCCACGGGATGTCGACGTCGTAGCCCATCGAGACGAGGATGTCGCGCAGGTTCTGCCCCTGCCACGCCGGCGGCCAGGACGCGATGGCGCGCTCGCGGATCGTCAGCGACGGGTCGGGCACCATCTGTTCTTCGGTGACCTCGTAGACCCGGCCGATCCCGTGGCAGGTCGGGCACGCACCCTGGACGGTGTTGGACGAGAAGTCCTCGGCGTAGAGCATCGGTTGGCCCGGCGGATACCAACCGGCGCGCGAGTACATCATGCGGACGAGGTTCGACAGCGTCGTCACGCTCGCGACGGTGGATCGGGCGTTGCCGCCGCCGCGTTGCTGCTGCAGTGCGACCGCCGGCGGCAGTCCCTCGATCGAGTCGACATCGGGGACGCCTGCTTGGTCGATCAAGCGGCGCGCGTACGGTGCGACCGATTCCAGGTACCGGCGCTGGGACTCGGCGTAAAGCGTCCCGAAAGCGAGAGAGGATTTCCCCGACCCGGACACTCCGGTGAACGCGACGATCGAATCGCGCGGCACGTCGAGGTCGACGTCCTTGAGGTTGTTCTGCCGGGCTCCCCTGACTTCGACTGCGGTGTGCCTGGGGTCGTCGGTCGTCGTCATGTGCCGACTGTATGGGCCAGGTTCGGACGCCGCGGACGCCACCTGGCACGCGCAACCGAGCCGTACCGTCCTCCGATGATCACCATCGATCCAAGCTCCTGCGTCGCCTCCTGCGCGATCGTCACGGGAGATGTCCGTATCGGGCCGGGTTCGCGCGTCCTGCACGGTGCGGTGCTCAACGGTGACCTGGGTCCGATCCATATTCGCTCGAACGTGCTGGTGATGGAGAACGCGCTCCTTCGCGGACGCGCGAACACACCGCTGACCATCGGCGACGCCGTCCTCGTCGGGCCACACGCCCACCTCAACGGAGCCACGGTCGAGGACGAGGTGTTCATCGCCACCGGAGTGAGCGTCTTCGCCGATGCTCTCGTCGGCACCGGAAGCGAACTGCGCATCAACAGCGCGCTGCCCGCAAATACTGTCGTGCCGATCGGGTGGATCGCGGTCGGCGACCCGGCCCAGCTGTTCTCACCGGACCGGCACGAGCAGTTGTGGGCGATCCAACAGACGCTTGACTTCCCCGGGGCCATGTACGGCGCGACCTGGGAAACGCCAATGCGCGACATCATGCGCTCCCAGTGTGAGGCCTGCAGCAGCAGCAGCTGTCGAGATGCAGCGAACTTTGATCAAACGGCGATTCGATCAAAGTGGGGCCTCGTTTTGGCTCTCATTGGGCATTGCGATTGCACAGATTGGACACTTGTCCGGTGTGAGAACTGTTCTCATCGTGGTCACGTTGCAGCATTCATGCAGGTCAACGAGTCGACGCATTCGCGTGGTCGAGTTATGTACCACGAGGTGTATTGGGCTCCTCTGTCCGAATGCACCGTGGTCCCAACGGGTTTGCGTTGCCATCGCGCCATGTCGAGGGCGTCGACGACCAGCTCGGTGCGCAGGTGGTCAGCGATGGACCAGCCCACGCAGCGGCGGGAATGCACGTCGATCACCGCCGCGCAGTAGACCCATCCCTCGCTGGTGCGGTGCTGGGTGATGTCGGTGACCCACAACCTGTTCGGGGCGTCCGCGACGAACTTGCGTTGCACGTGGTCCTCGAACACCGCCTCGGAGCGTTTCGCGTGCCGCCACCTGCGGCGGTGCACACCCTGCAGCCCGTGGACCCGCATGAGCCGTTCCACGCGTTGCCGGCCGCAGCGGCGGTCCTGACCGAGGGTGAGCTCAGCATGGACACGACGGACCCCGTACGTGCCACGGGCATCAGCGTGGACGGCGATGATCGCGTCGAGCAGGTGCGCGTCCTCAAGGTCACGGCTGCTCGGGCCACGGGTACGCCACTCGTAGTAGCCCGAGGTGGAGACCTTCAACACCCGGCACGTCACCGCCACAGGCAAGCCCTGAGCGGCGAGTTCGTGGACGAACCGGAACCCTATTTTGGGAGCACGTTCTCCCGCGCGAAGTACGCCGAGGCCCGCTTGAGGATCTCGATCTCCATCGCCTGGACTCGAGTCTCCCGGCGCAGCCGGACCAGCTCGGCCCGCTCGTCCTTGGTCAGGCCGTGGCCGGCGTCGATATCGGCTTGGTCCATCCACCGCCTCAGGCATGACTCACTGATCGAGAGGTCCTTGGCGATCTGGGCGATTGGCTTCTCCCTCAAACGCGCTAACTCCACGGCGCGCTGCCGGAACTCCGGCGACTTCGGTGCAGGCATCTCCTGTACTCCTTCCCGAGAGGATCATCCCCTCAAGATCGGTGCCCGGAAACCTCAGGACAGGTCATTGCCGAGTCAGGCCGTGCGGCTGCGGAGGGGAGGCG
Organism: Yimella radicis; assembly: GCF_054778255.1. Taxonomy (NCBI): domain Bacteria; kingdom Bacillati; phylum Actinomycetota; class Actinomycetes; order Micrococcales; family Dermacoccaceae; genus Yimella; species Yimella radicis. The sequence continues at coordinate 65,540 of NZ_BAAGZR010000006.1, read as the reverse complement.
ATCCCCGGAGTCGAGTCTTGAATATTGGCTAACGCCCGGGGAGTGGGAGGGTGAGTATGAGGCGTGTGCCTTCTCCCTGGCCGTCACTGTTGGCGGAGATGCTTCCATGGTGGGCGTCGATGAGAGCTTTGCTGATGGTCAGCCCGATGCCTGAACCTGTGCGGTCGCGGGTGCGGGCGGCGTCACCTCGATAGAACCGTTCGAAGGCGTGCTCGAGTTGTTCGGGGGTCATTCCGTCGCCGTCGTCGATCACGGAGATTGCCGCTTCTTCACCTTGGCGGTTGGCCGCCAGGATGACGGTTCCACCTGGGGGGGTGTGGCGGAGTGCATTGGTGAGGAGATTGGTCAGGACCTGTCCGATGCGGTTTCGATCGACGTGGACATCGAGCCCTGTGGCGGTTGGTGGCTCGACGACGAGGTTGATCCCCTTGGCGGCAAAGGCGTCACGCATGCCCTCGTGGGCCGCCCAGAGAAGATCCCTGACGTGGTGTGGGCGGAGGTCGAGCGCGAGTCGGCCCTCCTCGGCTGTGGAGACCTCGTCGATGTCGTCGGCGAGGCGCGCCAGCCGGCGGGTTTGCTCCTCCAGCGCCGCGCGAGATTCTGGCCCGAGGGCGGCGATGCCGTCGTGGAGCCCTTCGTGGTAGGCGCTCAGGGTCGCGATCGGTGTGCGGAGTTCATGGGCGAGGTCTGACAGCATCCGTCGACGGGTGTCCTCGATTCCTTCGAGCCTGCTGGCCATCGTGTTGAACGCGGTTGCGAGGGTCTCCAGTTCGGTGCCTGAGGCGCTGGTCGGCACGCGCGTGGAGTAGTGCCCACGGGTGAGTTCCATTGCAGCAGTGGTCACCTGTTCGAGAGGGCGGCGGAGCCGTCGGGTGAGGAACCATGTCACCGCGCCGGCAGCGAGCAGCGAGATCAGAAGACCAACCCCGACGGAGATCAAGGACGCATCGCGGTAGGCCGTCTCGATATGGACGAGCTCAGGCGAGTTCTGTTGGTGGCCGGACTCGACGAGGTGCTGGTGGAAGATGGGTGGGCCGATCATGGCGGCGACCAGGCCGACAGTGAGGGCACCGGCGACCAGCACGATGGCCTGTCCAGCCAGGAGGCGGGTCGCCAGCCCAGCGCTGTTGGTGCGCGCTGGCGCCATCACCCTTGTCCCATCCGATAGCCCACGCCTCGGACCGTGGTGATGTATCTGCCAGTTTCGGGGTCGTCGCCGAGTTTGCGGCGCAGGTGAGCAACGTGAACATCGACGAGGTGCTCGTCGCCAACCCAGTCCGGTCCCCAGATGTCGTCAATGAGCTGGCGCCGGGAGAACGCCATCGACGGACGGCGCGCCAGAGCCATGAGCAGGTCCCGTTCGGTGGGGGTGAGGGCCACCTCGACGTCGCCCAGGTGCACACGCTGGCCGTCCGGGTCGACACGTAGTGCACCGAACACCCTGGTCGGTTCACTACGGGCGGTCCCGGAGGCGGTGGTGGATCCGGTGCGGGGTCGTCGCAGTACCGCTTGGACTCGTGCGACCAGTTCGCGGACGCTGAACGGTTTGGTGATGTAGTCGTCCGCGCCGACGGACAACCCGATGAGGGTGTCGATCTCGTCCTTTCGGGCGGTGACGACGATGACGTAGCAGTCGGTGAAGGTGCGGAGCTGACGGCACGCTTCGATGCCGTCCAGCCCGGGGAGGCCCAAGTCCAGGATCACGACATCGGGTGCTAGATCACGCGCGGCTTGGACGCCGTCTGGGCCGGTGTGGACCACACTGGAGTCGTAGCCAGCGCGGGAGACGTAGGCGGCGATCATTCCGGCCAGCGTTGTTTCGTCCTCGATGATCAGGACTCGAGCGCCCGGTGGTGGTGTCGTGCTCACCCTGACAGTGTCCCTGCCCGCCGCCCACGCCACGACCTCTCTGACGGTGCCGGGGTAGATCTTCGTCAAACCTCAACCTCGCCGCGGTCCGGTCTTGAGGGTCGAGTTGCACTGTGGATCGTGACGGTGCAGCGCGCCACGACGACGGGAAGGGAGGGCGCTCATGATGTGGGGCAACGGGACCGGGATGGGCTGGTGGATGTGGCTCGTGATGGGCGGCGGCGCCCTCGCCTTCTGGGTCGTCATTGTGCTGGTGATCCGGGCCCTGCTCCCGGCCGCGCGCGTCAGGCAGGAATCGGCCCGACCGGATCCGCTCACTCTCCTCAAGGAGAGCCTGGCCCGCGGCGAGGTGAGCCTGGAGGAGTACGAACAACGCCGCCGCCTCATCGTCGATGGCCACTGACAGCGACCACCCAATGAAAGGCATCATGACTTCGCCCCTGCTCTCCCGCCGCAACGTCCTCCTCGGCGGGCTCGGCCTGGCCTCGACCGCAACGTTGGCCGCCTGCACCTCCAGTTCGTCAGGGACGGGGGTTATGCCGTCGCGCACCTTCGGCCCCCCGACGCCAGTCTCCCCCTCACCGGGACAGAAGGTGCTCGAGAAGACGTTGACCGCCCGACCGGTCAGCCTTGACCTGGGCGGGCGGACGGTGGCGACGTGGGCCTACGACGGTGCGCTTCCCGGCCCGTTGGTGCGAGCGATCGCAGGTGACTTCCTGCGCCTCACGCTCGACAACCAGCTCCCCGCAGACACCACGATCCACTGGCACGGCATCCGACTGCCAAACGCCGCCGACGGCGTCCCCGGCCTCACCCAGGATCCGGTCAAGACCGGCGGCAAGTTCGTGTACGAGTTCACCGCCCCGGATCCGGGAACCTACTTCTTCCACCCCCACGTCGGGGTCCAACTCGACCGCGGCCTGTACGCCCCAATGATCATCGACGACCCCACCGACCCCGGCCGCTACGACGCCGAATGGGTTGTGGTTCTGGACGACTGGATCGATGGCACCGGCACCACCCCCGACGAGGTGTTCAAGAAGCTGATCGCCGACGGTGGCCCCGCCAACGGAGGCGGCATGGGCGGAATGGGTGGCATGGACCACGGCTCGATGAGTCGGATGTCGATGGGGACCGGACCCTGGGGTGACGCCGGCGACGTCACCTATCCGCTGTTCTTGATCAACGGCAAACCCCCGACCGACCCGGACGTGCTGGCCGCCAAGCCGGGCCAGAAGGTGCGGCTGCGGGTCATCAACGCGGCTTCCGACACCATCTTCACCGTGGCCCTTGGTGGGCACCGGCTCACCATCACCCACAGTGACGGGCACGCGGTCGAGCCCACCGAGGTGGGCGCCTTCTACATCGGGATGGGCGAGCGGTACGACGCCATCGTCACCCTCGCTGACGGCGCCTTCCCCCTTGTGGCCCGACCGTTCGGCAAGACCAGCGGCGGCCAGGCCATGGCCGTGGTCCGTACCGGCGCCGGCGCTGCTCCTCCGGTTGCCGCTGACCCCAGCGAGTTGGCTGGCCAGGTCCTCATCGGCTCACAGTTGCGCCCGACCGAAGCAGCCAAGCTGCCGGGCAAGCAGCCGGACGCCACCGTCGACCTGGCCCTGCAAGGCTCGATGAAGCCCTACCAGTGGGGCATGAACGGCGCCAAGTACGGCGAGAACGAGCCACTGACCGTCAGGGCTGGGCAACGGCTGCGGATCAACGCCACCAACATGACGATGATGACCCACCCGCTGCACCTGCACGGGCACACTTTCGCCCTGCCCTCGGGGCTGCGCAAGGACACCGTGCTGATGGCGCCCATGCAGTCCTTCGCGATCGACCTCGACGCCGACAACGCCGGCGACTGGATGATCCACTGCCACAACATCTACCACGCAGAAGCGGGCATGATGATCGCCCTGGAGTACCGCTGATGATCACCACCACCCGACGCCGCGTCCTCGTCGCAGGGGGCGTACTCGTGACCACGACGATTCTGGCCGCGTGTGGCGCCACGACCACACCCACCGGCAATACGACGTCCATCGCGACCCCCACCATGGCCGGAGGAGGGTCAACCTCCACCGCATCAGCAGCCAACCAACCGCCGGTCGCGATCACCCACATCCACGCTGTCGCCCGCGACCCCAAGACCGGTGACCTACTCCTGGCCACCCACGAGGGACTCTTCCGCCACGCCAACGGCGAACTCCTACAGAACGGACCGGTCATCGACCTGATGGGTTTCACCGTCGCCCCGGACGGCACCTACTACGCCTCAGGGCACCCCGGCGCAGGCGTCGACCTGCCCCAGCCGGTCGGGCTCATCACCTCCACCGACTCCGGTCGCACGTGGCGCGTCAGCTCTCGAGGCGGAGAGTCCGACTTCCACGCCCTCACCTCAAGCCCAACCAGCGTGGTCGGCTTCGATGGCACTCTTCGCAGCACCACCGACGGCGAGACCTGGACCACCCGCACCATCCCGGCTGCCCCCCGCACCTTGGCCGCGTCACCGCAAACCGGAGCACTACTCGCCACCACCGAAACCGGGCTCCTCCACAGCACCGACGACGGCCGCTCCTGGAAGGGCCTGACCCCACCCGCGACGGCCCTGCTCGCTGCGTGGGCCGACGAGCAAACCATCGTGATCGCCACCACGAACGGCCAGATCGCGACCAGCAACGACACCGGAGCGACCTGGACCCTGCAACCCAAGCGCATCGGAGCTCCACAGGCCCTGTTCGCCCAACGCGGCACCGACGGCCAGATCGAAACCATCCTCGTCGCCGACGGCGCAGTACTGCGCACCGCCGACGGGGGCGCCACCGTCGAGAAGCTCTTGTGAAGCCCGCATAGACCTAGACCAGATCTTCACCGAACCACGACCCGAGGGCCACATCGACCTCGCAGGCTGAAAGCACCCGGGGACAGCCCCGAGCACCGCAACCGAGACCAAGGGAGCAGCCATGCAACAGCAGAACACCCCGAACCCGACCTACGCACCCCTCACCCCACCCGCCGAGCCGACCCCCACCGAGTCATCCCCCACTGAGCCCGGTCGCCGCAGCGGCCACCACTGGCTGATGTGGCTCATGTGCGTGCCCATGCTGCTGCTCGTGGGCACCTTGATCACGACCGGCCGGCTCGGCGCCGGCGGCCTGCTCTACGCAATGGGCTGCCTGCTCATGATGGGCGTGATGATGGCCTGGATAAACCACGGCACCAACCACGAGCACAAGCCGTGAGAACCCCCACCGCCCCACGACCCAACATCAGGGAATACCCCTAGGGGGTATGCTTGTTGGGAGGGCGTCACCTACAGAAGAGGCCAGACCTGATGAACTCCACCCAGACGTATGCCGTCACTGGAATGACCTGTGGCCACTGCGAGAGCAGCGTCCGCGACAAGGTCTCCGCACTGCCAGGCGTGCAAGCCTGACCGTCAGCGCCGCCACCGGCGAACTGATCATCACTACTAGTGGTCACGTCTCCGACGACGCTGTCGTCAGCGCCGTCGTCGAGGCGGCTACACCGCCCGCCGCAACTGACACACGCCTAGCCGTGGCGACCACAACGGGCGGCACGAGTTCTGCCGGAGGAGAACCTGGACATGCAGCACGACCATCAGCACCACCAGAGCGTCACCAAGACCAGCCATTCCGTGACCGACCCTGTGTGCCGGATGCAGGTCGATCCCAACACGGCGCTGACCCTCGATCACGAGGGCACGCCATACCACTTCTGCTCTGAGCGTTGCCGCGACCGCTTTCAGGGCGACCCGGCCAGCTTCCTCACGCCCCCACAAGACTCCGACGACGCGGCCTCGCGCAACCAAGACGTGAACGAAGACGTTGCCGAGTGGACGTGCCCGATGCACCCCGAGATCCGCCGTCCCGGTCCTGGGTCGTGCCCGATCTGCGGGATGGCTCTCGAGCCGGTCACCGTCACCGCCGACACCGGTCCCAGCCCGGAACTTGCCGACATGACCCGCCGCTTCTGGGTCGCCACCGCCTTGACCATCCCGATCGTGATCCTCGAGATGGGCCGCCACTTCGTCCCCTTCCTGCATGACCTGATCTCCGCGCGTGCCTCCGTCTGGCTCCAACTCATCCTGGCAACGCCGGTGGTGCTGTGGGCCGGGTGGCCCTTCTTCGTGCGCGGCTGGGCCTCGGTCCGCACCCGCAACCTGAACATGTTCACCCTCATCGCGATGGGCACTGGAATCGCGTGGCTGTTCAGCGTCATCGCGACCGTCGCGCCCGGGATCTTCCCCGCCTCCTTCCGCGGCGACGCGGGCACCGTCGATGTCTACTTCGAGGCCGCTGCCGTCATCACCACCCTGGTCCTGCTCGGGCAAGTCCTCGAGCTGCGTGCCCGCGAACAGACCTCCGGAGCCATCAAGGCCCTGCTGGATCTGACACCGAAGACCGCCCGCCGCATCACGGACAGTGGCGACGAGGAAGAGATCTCTCTGGACACGGTCCAACTCGGGGACCGGCTGCGGGTCCGCCCCGGCGAGGCCGTGCCTGTCGACGGGACAGTCGAGGAAGGCCGCTCAGCAGTCGACGAGTCCCTGGTCACCGGGGAATCCATGCCCGTGACCAAGACAAGCGGAGACACCGTCATCGGCGGCACCATCAACGGCAGCGGCGCCCTGATCATGCGCGCCGAGAAGGTCGGCCGCGACACCATGCTCGCCCGGATCGTCGCCATGGTCGCCGACGCGCAACGCTCCCGCGCCCCCATCCAGCGCATGGCCGACAAAGTCGCTGGCATCTTCGTGCCGGCCGTCATCGTCATCGCCGTCGTCGCGTTCATCGTGTGGGCGCTGGTCGGACCCGACCCCAAACTCGCGCACGCGCTCATCGTCGCCGTCGCGGTCCTGATCATCGCCTGCCCCTGCGCGCTCGGGCTGGCCACTCCCATGTCGATCATGGTCGGCGTCGGACGCGGCGCGGGACTGGGTGTGCTCATCAAGAACGCCGAAGCCCTCGAGCGTATGGAGAAGGTCGACACACTCGTGGTCGACAAGACTGGAACGCTCACCGAGGGCCGGCCCACCGTCACCAACATCGTCACCACCAGCGAACACTCCCAGGACGACCTGTTGCGCCTCGCCGCCGGCGTCGAGCGTGCCTCCGAGCATCCGCTCGCCCTGGCCATCGTCGAAGCCGCCACCGCCCGGAGCCTGCCCATCCCCGACGTCACAGACTTCGACTCACCAGTCGGCCGCGGCGTCATAGGCACCGTCGAAGGACAGGTCCTGGTCCTCGGCAGCTCCGACTTCCTCGACTCCCACCACATCGACACCACCGGCCTCAAGGACCGTGCCGATGAGCTGCGCGGCGACGGAGCCACCGTCATCTACATGGGAGCCGATGGCCGGCTCGTAGGCCTCTTCGCGATCGCAGACCCCATCAAGGCCACCACGCCCGCCGCGCTAAAGACACTGCGGGAGGAAGGCATCCGGATCGTCATGCTCACCGGCGACAACCGCGTCACCGCCCACGCTGTGGCCAAGACGCTCGGCATCGACCAGGTCGAAGCTGAAGTCCTGCCCGACCACAAGAGCGACATCGTCACCAAGCTCCGGAGCGAAGGCCGCGTGGTCGCGATGGCTGGCGACGGCGTCAACGATGCCCCCGCACTGGCTGCCGCTGACGTGGGCATCGCGATGGGATCGGGCACCGACGTCGCCATGGAGAGCGCTGGAGTCACCCTCCTCAAGGGCGACCTCACCGGTATCGTCCGTGCACGCGAACTCTCCGAGAAAACCATGCGCAACATCCGACAGAACCTGTTCTTCGCGTTCGTCTACAACGCCCTCGGCATCCCCATCGCCGCCGGCGTCCTCTACCCCGTCTTCGGGCTCCTGCTCTCACCCATCATCGCCGCAGCCGCCATGGCCCTCTCCAGCGTCAGCGTCATCGCCAACGCCCTACGCCTCCGCGCACAAACCATCGACTGACCCTCAGCAAACTCGAGGACTGGCGCGTCAGTCCAGAAGCACCGTTACCGGACTGTCACCCCGACGACTGTTCGCAGGTCGTTCACGACGGCGAGCTGGCTGCGAGGAACGCGCTCTTCTGGCCTCATATAGGAGGTGACCTCTCCAGATCACTCGCGGGCGATCTTGCACGACCCCACCGAGCGGGCCGATCTCGGCAATGTACGCCGCACGACATCGTGCAGTCTTGGCTGCATCTCGACACGCAGTCCAGCTGTCGAGATGCAGCGAGGACTGACGATGACACGCCTTGAAGATTGACCAAATTGCATCGTCTCACTCGGCCCAGCCAATCTGGCTCTTCGCCGTTGAGCGTGGGTCATAGGTTCAGCCCGCCGCCGATGAGGAGCATGCGCAGGCGGTAGTTGTCGCGGTTGCGGAAGCCGCGGGCGATACGGCGGTGGAGTTCGATGAGCTCGTTCATGGCTTCGGTGCCGCCGTTGCTCGCGCCACCGGTGTCGAAGTAGCCGAGGAACTCGGTACGCCACTGCTTGAGGGTGCGGCCCAGGCGGGCGACCTCACCGATCGGGCAGGTGGCGAACGTGTCCAGTACTTGTTCGGCGATCTTGCGGCCGGCCGCGTGCGTGGGCTGGTGGTACACGGATCGGACCTGCTGCGCGCACTGCCACGCGAGTTCAACCTCGACGTGCGCCTCGTGCGCGGTGAACGCCGCGGCGAGACGTGCGCGTTGCCGGTCGGTCAGGTTCTCCTGCCCGGCGCGCAGGATGTTCCGGATCCGGTACAACGGGTCGTCACGACGGCCTCGGTGCCCGTGGAGTTGCTGCTGAACCCGGCGGCGGACCTCATCGACCATGTGGGTGGCGAGCTTGACGACGTGGAACGCGTCCAGCACCGCGCGGGCGTCCTCGCGACGATCATCGATCGCGTTCTTGTACCCGTGGAACGGGTCCAACGTCGCGACCTGCACTCGGTCACGAAAGTCTTCGCCGCGGTCGGTGAGCCAGTCGGTGTACACCTTCCCGGACCGCCCCGGGACGAGGTCGAGCAGGCGAGTTCGGTTGTGCCCGTTGGCATCCGGGGTCAGGTCGACCATCCCGGTCAGTTCTTTCGGGCCACGGCCGCCGTGCTCGACTGGCTTGGTGCTGACGTGGTGCCAGACATGTTCGTCAACACCCAGGATCGTGACGCCGGAGGTACGCGTCCGCGTCCTGACGGCCTATCGCGCGATCGCGTGGCGCAGCCGCGACCTGACCCGACCGGTGCCGGAGGGGCTGGACGACGCGGAGCTCACGGCGGGGTCGGACCTCACGACCGATCCGGTCGAGTGCGTCGATCTGGTCGCGCGTGACGTAGAGCAGATCCTCGGCCTCGCCAAGGACGTCATGACGTACGGCGACCACGAGGCGCGCCTGGCCGCGCACACCGTGCTCGGCCTGATCTCCTATTACGTCACCCGAGCGGACTCCGCCGGGTGGCAGGAGCTGCTCGAGCTGGCGCTGAGCCGACTGCCGGAGGACGCCGAGACCGAGCGCATCTGCCTGCGGCTCGACCTCGCGCTGTTCCACGCCGTCCGCGGACAGGTCGACCGGACGACCGCGCACACCGCCGAGGTCACCCGGCTGGCCCGCGCGAAGGGGCGCGCGGCGGCGGAGGCCGCGGCGCACTCCGCCAACGCGATCGCCTGGCGACACGTCGGCGAGCTCGGCGAGGCCGAGCGCAGCTGCGGGCTGGCGCTCGAGGCCGCGCAGCGGGGTGGCGACGAACGCGCGATGGCGGCGGCGTACCGCGACCTGGGGCTGGTGCGCTCCCGCAACGGACAACCCGACGCCGGGCTGGACGCCGAGGAGGAGTCGCTGCGGCTGTACCGCCGGCTCGACGTCCCGCGCGGGGTCGCGATGGCGCTCGTCAACGTCGGCGTCATGCTGCGCGATCGCGGGCGGATGGCCGAGGCGCGTGCGCACCTGGAGGAGGCGGTGGAGGTCGCCCATCGTGTCACCGACCGGGCGCTGGAGGCGGAGGCCCTGGACGAGCTCGGCTACTGGCACGTGCTCGCGGGCGAACCGGGCCGCGGGCTGCAGGTGCTGACCGACGGGCTCGCCCTCGTCGACGTCCGCGGCGGCGGGCACGGCGAGGCGAGCATCCGGCACCGGCTCGGGCTCGCGCTCGACGGGCTCGGTCGGTCCGCGGAGGCCGACACCCACTGGCAGATGGCGCTCCGGCTGCACGAGCAGCGGGGGGAGCACGAGGCCGCCGACGAGCTGCGCCGCTCGCTCGGCGGTCGGCTCGCCGGGTCGTGAGGGGCCGCGCCGGCCCCGAGTGACGGGAAACCGGGGCCGACGCGGACCGGGACACCTGGACGTCCAGGCAGCTGCGGGATCAGCTGCGCAAGAGGTACGACCAGGTGACCTGACCGACCACTCCGTCCGCGACCAGCGCGGTCGCGCGCTGGAACTCCTTCACGGCGGTGGCCGTGACGCCGCCGAACACTCCGTCGACCAGGAGGTTCTTGCCGCGTCCGTTCAGGGCGACCTGAGCGGCGCGTACGGCCTCGCCGCGCGCCTCTTCGCGCAGCGTGACCGCGAGCGGCGACTCCCAGGTGAGGCGACCGATGACGCCGTCGGCGACCAGGCCCTTGGAGGTCTGGAACGCCTTGACCTTCGGCGTCATCGCGTCGTCGTACGTGCCGTCGGCGGTGACGCTCTGGCCGGCTTCGCGCAGCAGGTGCTGGGCGGACGTGACCCGGAACCCGCTCGCGCCCGGCCGCACGGTCGGCCACGGCTTCTCCCCGCTCAGTCGTGCCGCGACGTCCTTGCGCAGCTGCGGCAGCCTCGCGTAGAAGGCATCGCCGGGGCACGCGGTGGCTCTGAACTGGCGATGGCCGTAGAGCGCGTTCGCGCTCAGCCGGTACGTCTGGCACAGATAGGCGCACAAGCCGACGAGGGCGTTCCACTGCGCGCTGGTGGGCAGCGCGGTCGTGTAGATGCCCTGGTTCTCGATCCCGAGCGAGGTGTCGTTCTCGCCGGTGCAGTGCGCGCCGCGCGGGAACTGCCCCTGCCCGCCGGTCATGCCCTCGAGGGTGCGGTGCCGGCCCTCGAGGACGTACCCGCCCCGGCTGACGGTGAAGTGCTGGCCGGTGTCGGCCCAACCGCGCCCGAAGTGCCAGGTCTGGATGTCGCGGGCGATGGCGTACGCAGCGTCACGCGAGTAGTCCGTCACGTTCGCCGAGGCGGTGTGATGAATGAGGATCTTGGTCGGCGGCCCCACCATGGTGATGGTGTTGCGGGCCGGGGCGGCGCCCCAGGACGCGCAGCTGATCACCGACGGCCGCGCCACCGCCGCCGCGGCCGGACGGGCACCGGCCACGCCGAGACCGGCGGCCGCGGCCGTGCCCGCGAGGAGGGTACGGCGGCTGAGGACGGGCGTCATGGCGACTCCTGGGCGGTGTGGCCCGGCCGGGGCGACGTGGACGGTCTCGCCCCGGCCGGAGGTCGGTCAGCGGTAACGGATGTGCAGGTGGTTGTCGTGATTCTGGAGCGGCCTGGTCAGGCCCTCGTCGATCAGGGTCTTGTCGTTGAAGTAGATGAGCACCACCTGGCCGGGCGCCGCGGCGCGGATCGCCTTGACCAGCTGTCGCGTCGCGGCCCGGTCGTACGTCGACGACCTCCAGGTGATGCGCCCCGCCGAGCACTGAGCGCTGTCGGTGCGAATCGGCCACACGTCGACATCGACGCCCTTCTCGTGGCTCGCGTGACCGTCGATGTCGCCGCCGTGCTCATGGCTGATGTCGCCGAGCGGGAGCCTGCCCTGGCCGGTCGTGCGGAACCGGGCGGCGGCGGCCTCCAGCTGGCCGATCGTCGAACCGGTGCCCCAGTTGGCGGCGCCGTTCTGGTCCGGGTCCTGGTCGCAGATGTTGCTCCACGACGGTGCCGCGTAGTGCCATGCCAGGTTGCGCCAGGTCGTGGCGCCGACGACACCGTCGGCCGTGATGCCGGCGTGGCGCTGGAACGTCACGACCGCGGACTTGGTGCCCGAGCCGTACACGCCGTCGACCGTGAGGCCGCTGCCACGCTTGGTGTTGAGCAGGGTCTGGATCGCCTTGACCGCCGCTCCGCGGTCGCCCGGTCGGATCGTCGGAGTGAGCGCACCCCAGGTCTTGGCTCCGACCTTGCCGTCGGCGTCGAGGCCCGTGCTGCGCTGGAAGGCGACGACGGCGTCGCGAGTCCCGCTGCCGAAGACGCCGTCGGCGGTCAGGGAGTGACCGCGGGCCTGCAGCAGGTACTGGACGGCTCGCGCGTCGACGCCCCGGTTGCCTTGGGAGAGCAGCGGATAGGCGGCCTGGCTGAAGGCGTGCGCCGAGGGGGTCGTGGCTCCGATCGCGCCGACGCCGAACGCCAGGCCGACGGTGAGAACGAGCGCGGTGCGTCGCATCGGGGTCTTCTCGCTCAGAAGCACTGGGAGGCCGACCACCTGATGTAGGACCGGGTGTCGACGTGCACGTGGTTGCTGTGCCCCGGGTAGCCCGGGCCGAAGATGCCACCGAACCCGGCGGAGCGCGCGCCGCGGGCGATCCCGCACATCGTGTTGCCGGACAGCGGCGCCAGGTCGATCGCCTGACCGGTCAGGTGCCGGCTGGACGACGCGCCGTCGACCGAGGCGTTGCACGCCTTGTCGCGGTAGCCGGACGTCACGTTGAGGGGATGGCTGCCGAGCTGCTTGCGCAGAGCCTCGGCCTGCCAGAGCGCTCGCCGCAGGTTGGCCTTCTCGCTCGCGCCCCCGGTGAATCCCTTGCCGCAGTTGTTGCTGGCCTCGGCATAGGAGAAGTGGACCGGTGTGCAGTCCGGGTCGGTGAGGGAGCGCAGCTTGGCGAACGTGTTGCTGCCGGCGACGCCGTCGGCGGTGAGGCCGTACGCCTTCTGGAAGCGGGCGACGGCGGCCTTGGTCTGCTCGCCGTACACGCCGTCGGTGGCCATGACCGTGCCGGACTTGACCCAGCCGGCGACGCGAATCTGCAGCTCGGTGACCGCGCCGCCGCGGCTGCCGACCTTGAGCGTCGACGACCAGCTGTCACACCCGGCAGCCGACGCGCTGCCGGAGGCGGACAGGCCGACGCCCAGGGCGGCGGTGGTGGCGACCGCGGTCGCGGCGGCGAGGCGGGTGAGCCGGTGGAGAACCATGGGAGCCTCCTTCATCGGGAGTGGTGGCTCCCACCGTGGCGGCCCCGGCGTCGCGCGACCACGAACAAACCGGCAGTCCGGGCATTGTCCGGGTTGTCCGGGTCGGTGCGGCGGACGACGCGATGCGCCGGACGCAGTCAGGCGGCCGGCCCGGCTCCTTCGACGTCGGCCGCCGCGGACGCCGACGCTCCCTCGACGAGGCGTACGGCCGCCGCGAGGTTGTCGACCTCGCGCACCGTCATGCCGCGCGGCGTCGGCTCGTTGCCGAGCGAACCGGTCGGCACGATGGCCCGCACGAACCCGATGCGCGCGGCCTCCGCCAGACGGCGGGGGATGCCGCCCACACTGCGCAGCTCGCCCGCCAGGCCGATCTCACCGATCGCGATGCAGCCGGGCGGCAGCGGCTGGCCGGAGCCCGCGCTGACCAGGGCGAGCGCGATCGCCAGATCGGTCGAGGGCTCGGCCATGCGGACGCCGCCGACGGTGGAGACGTAGCAGTCGTGGTCGCGCACCCTGGCGCCCTCCCGCTGATCGAGCACCGCGAGGATCATCGCGGCGCGCGAGGAGTCGATCCCGCTCGTGGTCCGCCGGGGCGACCCGCCGCCGGACGGCGCGAGCAGGGCCTGCACCTCCGCGACGAGCGGACGCCGGCCCTCCAGGCTCACCGTCACGCAGGTGCCGCTCACCGGCTGGTCGCGGCGCGACAGGAACAGCCCGCTCGGGTCGGGCAGGCCGACGATGCCGACCTCGGACAGGTCGAAGCAGCCCACCTCGTCGGTGGGCCCGAACCGGTTCTTGAGGGCGCGCACCAGGCGGAGCCGGGAGTGCCGCTCGCCCTCGAACTGGATCACCACGTCGACGAGGTGCTCCAGCACCCGGGGCCCGGCGATCGCGCCGTCCTTGGTGACGTGACCGACCAGCATGACCGCGATGTTGCGCGCCTTGGCGTGCTGGATCACCGACGCCGCGACCTCGCGGACCTGCGCGACGTTGCCTGCGGCGCCTTCGATCTCGGCGCTCGCGATGGTCTGCACGGAGTCGATGACGACCAGGTCCGGCTCCACCTGGTCGATCTGGGCCAGCACGGTGGCGAGGTCGGTCTCACTGGCGAGGTAGAGGGTGCGGGCCAGAGCCTCGATCCGCTCGGCGCGCATGCGCACCTGGGCGGCGGATTCCTCGCCGCTGACGTAGAGCACGTCACGCGACTCCCGGGCCGCGCGGGCGGCGACGTCGAGCAGCAGCGTCGACTTGCCGATCCCGGGCTCGCCCGCCACCAGCACCACCGCGCCGGGCACCAGCCCCCCGCCCAGCACCCGGTCGAACTCTCCGACGCCCGTCGACCGCGCCTCGGACCGGGTCACGTCGATCTCGCCGATCGGCTGCGCCGGCCGCTCGATCACCCGCGCGGGCGCGGTGCGCACCGGGGCCGAGCCGGCTTCGGTCACCGTGCCCCACGCCTGGCACTCGCCGCAGCGGCCGACCCACTTGACGGTGGTCCAGCCGCAGTCGGAGCACTTGTAGGTGGCGCGGGAGCGGGACTTCGAAGCCATGGCGAGAACGCTAGGCGAGGGCACCGACACTCGTGCCAGGACGTGCCCGACCGGGTGGCAGTTCAGACGCGCTCAAGACCCGAATCCGCGGCGTTCCGGTGGTGGGTGTCCACGCTGAGCTCGAACTGCCACCCCGTCGGGCTCGCTCGACGGACGGGCGGAGCAGGCCCCAGCATCTCGCTCACGGGTCAGTACTTCCGCCAGCGCAGCGCGACGGCGTAGTCGACGGCGGTCCCCGGGTGCTCGCGCAGGATCGCGCGGGCCAGCCGCGGGGCGAACTCGATCCGCACCACCCGCTTGAAGTCGGCGCGGGAGGCCATCTGCCAGCGGATCAGCAGCGGGACGGTGGCGAACCCCTGATCGTCCCAGAACCGTTGCACGGCAACGGGATCGTACGAAGGCAGCGCCCGCCGGAACCACCCGCCGAAGGTGGAGCGCGTCGCGTCGTTGTCGATGAGGAACGCGACTCCGCCGGGCGCCATGACCCGCTCCAGCTCGGCCAGCCCGGGCTCGCAGCCGGGCCCGAAGAAGTACGCCCACCGCGCGTGCGCGACGTCGACTGAGCCGTCGGCGACGGGCAGCTCCTGGGCGAGCCCGTGCCGGACCTCGACGTTCGGCACCGGGCCGACGCGGCGCCGCGCCGCCGCGACCAGGGGTGGGTGCGGCTCGACTCCGACCACCGACGCGGCGGTGCGGGAGAAGGAGGGGAGGTGGAAGCCGCTCCCGCAGCCGATGTCGAGCACCCGCAGCCCCGCCCAGTCGCGGACCGCCCGCATCGCGACGTCGAGCACCCCGTCCGGGTCGACCGAGCGGTTCTCCAGCTCGTACGCCTCAGGGTGCTCCCAGATGTTGGGAGAGGGGATGACCCCTCCCTCTCGCCGCGCCGCCACCGGAATCCGTCAGGTTTCGCGAGATCGACGGTGGGCCCGGGCCATGGGCCATACACTAAGGGTCCTGGCATCGGTCAGGATCGTCGCGGGGCGGGGAGCTCGGCGACGGGGGGAGTCGGCGGGGGCCGACCTGGACGAAGGACAACAGCATGTCGAGAGGGTTGCGTACGCGCATCACGCGTCGTGGGGTCAGGGCCATGGCTGGGGTGGGGGCGACGGCGATGCTGCTGTCCGCATGTTCCGGGGGCAGTGATGAGGCTGGGTCGTCAGGGACGACGGCGAGCCCTGGCACGACGAGCACCTCCTCGTCCGCGGCGGACAGCCCCACGTCGTCGGCGCCGACGACCGCGGCCGATCCGAGTGGGTCGGGCGCGTCCACCGCGGGATCGGTCGATGCGTGCAGCCTGCTCACCGACGCACAGGTCAATGCGGCCTCCAGCAAGCCGGCGACCTCGCACCGGGCGGGCATGATGGACAAGCCGGGCGAGGCCACCTGCTACTGGAACGCCGGCGGCTCCACGATGGTGTCGGTCACCGTGATCACCGACCCGGCGAAGGCCAAGGCCAAGCATGCCGAGCTGAAGCAAGGCCTCTTCTTCAACGACAAGGTGCCTGGTCCGGCGATCGGGAGCGGTTCCTACTGGAGGCTCGCCGGCCCGGCGCGGGGTCCCGAGCTTGTCTTCCTGCACGGCACCACTCTCGTCCGAGTGGACAACGACAACCCCAAGGGCGGCGACCTGTCCTCGGCCGACGAGGCGCGGCTGCGTACGAAGGTCGAGGCCCTCGGTCGCGCCATCGACGGCAAGCTGCCCTGAGCCTTCTCGGTCAGGCGAACCGGCGGCGGTTCTGCTTCTCCGCCGCGGCGGTCGCGGGATGCACGAGGAGCGGCAACAGCTTCCGCCCGCCGGGCCGTCGCGCCGCCCGGACCGCCGCGAGGTGTGCCTCGCAGTGCTCGACGAGCAGCGCGTACGCGTGCTCACCCATCAGGTGCACCAGCTCGCCGCGGTTGGAGGCGTAGACCGGATCCTTGCCGACGTGCGCCTCCGGGTTGCTGGAGCAGTACCAGTCGAGGTCGTGGCCGCCGGGTCCCCACCCGCGGCGGTCGTACTCGCCGATCGAGATCTCCAGGTAGGAGGAGTCGTCGGGAAACTCGACCGTGCGGAAGGTGCGCCGGATCGGCAGCTGCCAGCACACGTCCGGCTTCATCGTGTGGGGCTCGACCCCTTCGGCGAGTGCGTGCTGGTGCAGCGCGCAGCCGGCGCCGGCCGGAAACCCGGGCCGGTTGTGGAAGATGCAGGCGCCGTCGACGACCCGCGTCTTGGTCTCGCCGTCCTCCTTCTCCCGCCATCCGTCCGGGCCGTGGCCCTCGTCGTAGTACTGCCACTCGTCCGGCCCGAGCTCGGCGACGACCCGTTTGACGTTCTTGACGTCGGCCTTGTCACTGAAGTGGGCGCCGAGGGTGCAGCACCCGAAGTCGGGCGCGTCGGCGTAGATCCCCCGGCACCCGGCGCCGAAGATGCACGTCCAGCTGGAGGTCAGCCAGGTGAGGTCGCAGCGGAACCGCTCACCCGGGTCGTCCGGGTTGGTGAACTCCGCCCACGTCCGCGGGCCGTCGTACGGCATCTCGGTCACCTCCGCGAGGGTAGTTCCCTCGGCGTGGCGCCGCCGGTTCGGTCGCGGCGCGGCGCGCGGCGGTCGCTACTGTGAATCCATGCGCCTTGGGGTCATCGACGTCGGATCCAACACGGTGCACCTCCTGGTGGTCGATGCCCATCGCGGGGCGCGCCCGTTCCCGGCGTCGTCACACAAGATCGCGCTGCGCCTGTCCGAGCACACCGAGCCCGACGGCAGCATCGACGAGCACGCCGCCAAGAACCTCGTGGCGTTCGTCGGCGAGTGCCTGACGATTGCCGAGGACGAGGGCATCGAGGACCTTCTTGCCTTTGCCACCAGCGCGATTCGCGAGGCGCCGAACGGCGACACCGTGTTGCGTCAGGTGCGGGAGGAGACCGGCGTCGACCTCCAGGTGCTCTCCGGCGCCGACGAGGCGCGCCTGACGTTCCTCGCCGCGCGACGGTGGTACGGCTGGTCCAGCGGCCGGTTGCTCTGCCTCGACATCGGCGGTGGCAGCCTCGAGCTGGCGACGGGGATCGACGAGGAGCCGGACGCCGCGATCAGCCTCCCGCTCGGGGCCGGCCGGGTGTCGCGGCTGCTGCCGGGCGACCCTCCGGCCGCCGACGTCGTGCGCCGGGTGCGGCGCAGGGGCCGGATCGATTCCCACACGGTGCGCCACCCCGTGCGCCACCCGGTGCCGAGCTGCCGGCGGATCCCGTTGACACTGGCGTGCTCACGTCGGATCTGAGCGATCGCCCACCAACACGCACGCGTGGTCAGCTTGGCCCGTGGCGCCGCAACCCGGTCGTCCTGTTCGACGAACACCGTGCGGGGACAGGAAGGTTCCAGGCATCGCCAGCGTCGCTTACGCCACCGCACTCGGACCGGTCGCCCGAAACAGGGTGCGTCGACCAAGGTCACCACGTCCCGGCCGTGCCCGATCGCGACCACCCCGCATGCCGGGCACCCGACCGGTCCTGGTGCTGACTCGACCGTCACGACCACCCGGCCGGCGGTGTCGTGCTCAACGCCGATCACGTGCAACCCGGGCAGATCAACGAGCAGGTCACACCGGTCGCAGTAGCCGCCGGCAGCGCCGCAGCAGAACGTAGGCTCATCCATGTCGAGGTCCTTGCGGTCAGGGAGGTAGAAGTCCTCTGATCCTCAAGGACCTCGACCCACACCCACCGCACCCCACTCGGCGCGCCGCCTACTCACCCACGCTCAACGGCGAAGAGCCAGTTGTGCCTCGATCACGAGGCACCGAAAGGGGATTCACGATGTCCGACCAGACCGCCGCACCCGCCCGCCGACGCGGTGCTCTCCCGACCCCGCGGCACGTGCTCGCCGCCGCCCGGGCGTTCGCGCCGCCGGTGGCCGCGCCGCTGCAGTTCCTCACTGTGCCGGCCCAGATTTCCATGTGGGGCAACGATGTTCACGGCGACTGCGTGACCGCCGAGGAGGCGTTCGCCAGGGCATGCCACAACCCGGAGATCTTCATCACCGACGCCGAGGTGATCGGCTGGGCGACCTCGCACGGTGTGCTCGAGGGTGCGTACCTGCCCGACGTACTCACCTGGATGCAGCACGACGGTTTCCGTCGCGGCAGCACCGTCTACGACGACGGCGCTCACCTCGCGGTCGACTGGACGAACGCGTCAGCGCTGCGCGGCGCGATCACCCAGGGCCCGGTGAAGATCGGTGTCGCGGCCGACCAGCTCGACACCGCCTGGCCGACCACCGGCGGCAGCAACGGGTGGTTCGGCACGGGCTTCCAGCCCGACTCGAACGAGGACCACTGCGTGTCGCTGTTCGGCTACGGCACGACCGGTTGGCTCGCGTCGCAGTTGCACGTGGCCGTGCCCGCAGGTGTCGACCCGAACGCACCCGCGTACGCGTTGTTCACCTGGAACTCGATCGGCATCATCGACCACCCGTCGATGGTCAACATCACCCACGAGGCGTGGGTGCGGCAGCCGACGACGGTGGTCCCGAGCAACCTGCAGCCGTGGCCCGTGCTGCGCCGCGGCGCGAACGGTCATCCTGTGCCGACGCTGCAGCATCTGCTCAACGCGCACGGTGCGACCTTGACCGCCGACGGCTCGTTCGGTGCGCTGACCGACGCAGCGGTGCGGCACTTCCAGCAGGGTGCCGGCCTCACCGTCGACGGCATCGTCGGCCCGATCACCTGGTCGCACGTGATCATCACGTGCCGGTCTGGCAGCCGCGGCTCGGCCGTCAAGGGAGTGCAGGTGGAGATAAACTTCCGCAACCTGTCGGGCAACCCGGCCACCGAACTCGCGGTCGACGGGCAGTACGGCCCACTCACGCAGAGCGCGGTGCGGGCCTTCCAGCAGGCGGTGCACGCCGACGTCCCGAACATCACGGCGGACGGCGTGTGCGGCACCCTCACCTGGCAGGCGCTGGTCAGCGGAATGCTGGCGGGCTGATCGCTTGTGGCGCAACGGGGCCTCGGGGCCGTGCCGGCTCCGAGCCCTAGGCCTGCCACTGCGGGTCGCGCCCGGCCCGCGCGAGCACCCGGTCCAACTCGGTGGCGTCGTCGCCGACCTCCACCGCCGGACCGAAGATGCCCGGCGTGCCGCCGGTGTCGAAGCCCTGCACGTAGCCCGACAGGACGGCGAGCGTCGCGTCGTCGACGTCGAAGTTCTGGCCGGTGGCCTTGGCGAGATCCCACCCGTGCAGCGTCACTTCACCGAGGGCGACCAATCCCATGACCTCGGCGGGCAACTCGACTCCGCCGGCCCTGGTCATGCCGTCCCATGCGTCGGGCGCGACCCAGGCCTGCGCGAGGGCGTCGGCGCGGGCCGGGATCTGCTCGCGCCAGCCGGACGGCGCCTCGGGCCAGCCGCCCGCGTCCGGGTTGGTGTCGGTGAGCGGACCGAAGTCCTTGTCGGCGGCGGCACGGAAAGCCGCGGTGAGGCCGTCGATGTGGGCGAGCAACTGGGAGACGGTGCGCCCTTCGCACGGCGTGGGCCGCGCGAGGTGATCATCGGTGACTCCGTCGAGCAGACCGGTGAGGCGGTGGGCGGACGGGAGCAGGTCGGGCCGAGTGTCCATGACGCCCACGCTCCCACAGCGAGCACGATCGCAACAGGCCTCGCGGTTCAGCCGCCGACGCCGATCTCGTTGCCGTCGGGGTCGCGGTAGATGGTCTTGCGCACCCCGTTGTCGTACATCTCCTGCGACTCCGGCTCGACACCGCGCGCGGTTGCTTCCTGCACGAACCGGTCGAGGTCGTCGACGAACAGGGTGACCATCGAGTGCCCCGCCTGCTCGGGGCGGACGTCGACGTAGAGGTGCCTGTGTTCGGCGATGGTCCAGACCCATTCGTCGCTGTTCGGCTCGAACGACTCGACCTCGCCCAGCAACCGGTCGAACCACTCGACGGCACGGTCGCGGTCACTCACGGCGACACCGGCGAAGAGGTCGGCTTCCATCCGTCGATGCTCCCACCGTCGACCGGCGCGCGGTCAGCCGACGCATCCTCGAATCCGCGCGGCCGGAGCGACTCGGATGCCCTCGGCGCGCATCGCCGCCAGCGCACGATCGTGATCGCGGAGGGTCGACGACGCGCACGCATCACCCACCACGGTCACGTCGTAACCGAGTCGATGAGCCGAGATTGCGGCGACGAAAACGCCGTGGCCGGTGAGCAGTCCGTCGATGACGACATTGCGGACGGCGCGCAGTTGCAGGTTGGCATGCAGGTCAGGGTTGTCAAACGCGTTGCGCGTCGCCTTGCTGAGCACGATGTCGCCGGGCTCGGGCGCCAGCGCCGGGTCGAACGCGGCGTCGCGACTCGTCGGATCGGCCCTCGGTCCGTCACCAGCATCGAGGTAGCGCAGGCAGAACACCGACGCGCCCTGTGCTCGCCAATGGTCCCTGGTGGCTCTTGCCCGTTTCGTCACTGTGCGGTCGTGCGCGAGGTCGACGATCCAGCCTTGGAAGTCGACCTCGAGCAGCGCCGTAGCGCCCATCAGTAGCGCGATCCCGTTGCTGCCGGCAGGTTGTCCAGCGACTGCAGGTCTTGCTCCGTCAGGTCGATCGCGGCCGCGGCCAGGTTTTCGTCGAGTCGGCCGAGCTTCGTCGTGCCGGGGATCGGGATCACGTGTTCGCCCTGCGCCAACACCCACGCGAGCGCGATCGTCGCCGGGCTGCAGGAGTGCCGGCGCGCGACGTCCCGTACGACCTCGACGATGCGCTCGTTCTGGCGCGCGCTGTCACCCGAGAAGCGCGGCAGACCTGCTCGAAAATCGTTGTCGGGCAACGTATTCACGTCGAGCTTGCCCGTGAGGAAGCCGCGTCCGAGTGGGGAGAACGGCACGAAGACAGCGTCGTGATCGGCACACCACGAGACGACATCGCCGCTGCTCGCGCCGTCGGAGTTCGTGCCCTCACCCAGCGCGTCGCGGGTCCAGAGCGACAGCTCCGACTGGACCGCCGCCACCGGGTGGAGCCGATGGGCCAGGTCGGCCTGCTCGACCGTGACCTCGCTCAGACCGATCGCCGCCACCTTCCCGGACGCCACCGCGTCGGCAAGAGCACCCCAGCTCTCCTCGAGCGGAACGGAGGGGTCGACCCGGTGCAGGTAATAGAGGTCGATCCGGTCGACGCCGAGGCGCTCCAGGCTGGCATCGATCGCGGCGCGCAGATGGTCGGGTCGGCCGTTGCGCTCGAGGTGCGGCTTGCCCTCGACGTAACTGGAGACGAGCCCACCCTTGGTCGCGACGATCGCCTCGTCGCGGCGTCCGGCGATTGCTTGCCCGACGAGTTGCTCGTTGTGGCCGGCCGCGTAGGCGTCGCTGGTGTCGAGCAGGGTGATCCCGCGGTCGAGCGCGCCGTGGATCACGACGGCGGCCGCGCGCGGGTCGGCCGACTCGGGCGTGTTGTAGGCCCACGACATGCCCATGCAGCCGAGACCGATCGCAGCCGTGTCGCGACTCAAGGCGGGAATTCGCCTGGTGTTCAAGAGATCTCCTTGGTGAGTGTGCGGTCGGTGGAGCGTTGGAGTCGGCGCACCGACGCCGCAACGGGACGGTTGTCGCAGTCGAGGCCGGCGTCGATCAGCTGCCGATAGTGGTCGACCTTGGCGTCGAGAGCGGCCAGCGCTTCGTCGATCTCGCGGCGGCGCGATTCCAGGCGTTCGCGCGACTCCTGCAGGACGTCGATGCGACGGCCGTGACTCGCAGCGCCCTCGGCGATCAACGCGACGAACTCCTTCATCAGCGAGGTCGGCATACCGGTCGCACGCAGTGCGGCCAGCAACCGGACGAGGTCACGGTCACGACCGCTGTAGGCGCGCCGTCCGTCGACGCCGCGACCGACCGGCGGCAGCATGCCTTCCTTCTCGTACCAGCGCAGCGTGTCCGGGGTCAGACCCGACATCTGCGCCATCTCCGCGATGCCGATCTCTCGGTCTTCGGTTGCCTCGACGAGCTCCATGCGTCGAACGTACGTGCTGGAGTGCACTCCAGCGCAAGTAACCTGCAGCGCCCACACCCTGGATTCGGCGCGACAGGTGGCCGCTTGTGCCCGGCGCAAACGACCATCTGTCGCGCGGATTCGGTGAGGAGGGCGGGCGGGCGGGTCAGGGCAGGCGCAGGTCGGTCCACCCCACCACGTCGCACCGGCCGTCATCTCTGCAGCCGGCCGCGAGCGCGATGCCGTCGCTGCGCCGGCCGATGGTGTGCTGCGATCCGGCGGCGATCGCGACGATGCCGGTCCAGTCGCCGACGTCGCACTGCCCGGCGCTGTTGTCACCGGCCGCGACGACGCGTCCGGACGATGTGAGTGCGACGCAGTGGTGGCTGCCGGCTGCGATCGCGGTGACGTCGCGCCACTCGTGCACCTCGCGCAAACCGGCCGACGGAGCGCCCGCGGCCACCACGCGACCGGCTCGAGTGAGTCCGAGGGTGTGCAGGTAGCCGGCTGCCACTGCGGCCAGGTCGCGCCACGTCTCGACCGCGCACTGTCCGCGGCGGTCGGCGCCGACGGCGACCGCCGAGCCGTCGGACCGTAGCCCCACCGAATGCCAGTCGCCGCACGACGCAGCCACGATGTCGGCCCAGTCGTCGACATCGCATGCGCCTTCGTCGCGGCGTCCGGTGGCTCGGACGGTGCCGTCGGCCAGCACCGCGAGCGTGCGCCGCCATCCGGCCGCGACACCGACGACGTTCGACCAGAAACCCACATCGCACTGGCCGTCGCCGTTCCAACCGGTGGCGCGCACCGTGCCGTCGGCGATCAGCCCGACGGTGTGCGACCGCCCGGTGTTGCGGAAGGTGTGCACGTTGCCGGCGGCGACGGCTTGCACGGTGGTCCAGTCGCCGACGTCGAGCTCACCGGCTCCCCCGTGCCCGACGGCCAGCACGGTTCCGTCGCGGCGCACGCCGACCGAGTGGCGGCATCCGGCGGCGATGGTGGTCACCACTCGATCCTGTCAGCCGGCCGCAGCCACCCCTCGAATCGGCGCGACAGATGGTCGCTTTCGACCGGCGCAAACGACCATCTGTCGCGCGGATTCGGTCAGGAGGGCAGCGGTCGAGGTCGGCGAGTGTCAGACCGAGCCGCTCGGTGCGATCCACCCGGCGGTCACGCCCTGCACGCGGCTGCCGTCGAGGTCGGCGAGCGAGATGCCGGCGAACCGTTCGGCGGCCTCGGAGGTCTGCCAGCGGAAGCGGTAGGTGTCGGAGGTCGCGGCGTCGGCGATGGCGCGTCCGGCGTCGGCGGCCTGCTGTGCGGCGGCGAACGACACCTTGGTGCGGGCCAGGTAGGCGTCGAGCAGCGCGGCGTACGGCCCCTCGCTCGACGCTCCGGTGACGACTGCGGTGGTGGTCATGCGAACTCCTCGAGCCGGGCGGGTGCGGACTCCGATCAACCTAGTGCCGCGCGGCCGCCTCCGGCTGGTGCTTCTGGGGCGCCGTCGAGCCGGGGCGCAGGTCGAGCCTGCGCAGCAGCTGAGCGTTGAGCGCGACCACGACCGTCGAGGCCGACATCAGCAATGCCCCGACCGACATCGGCATCACGAAACCGATGGGCGCGAGCACACCGGCCGCGAGCGGCACGGCGACCAGGTTGTAACCGGCGCCCCACGCGAGGTTCTGCACGCTCTTGCGGTACGTCGCACGCGACAGCTCGATCACTGACAGCACCGAGCGCGGATCGTCGGACGCCAGGATGATGCCCGCCGAACCGATCGCCACGTCGGTGCCGGCACCGATCGCGATGCCGACGTCGGCCGTGGCCAGTGCGGGCGCGTCGTTGACGCCGTCGCCGACCATGGCGACCTTCCGTCCCTCGCCCTGCAACTCGGCCACCTTCGACGCCTTGTCCTCGGGGCGGACGCCGGCGAAGACTCGGTCGATGCCGAGCTCGGCGCCCACGGAGTGCGCGACCGCCTCGGCGTCGCCGGTGATCATGACGACCTGCACACTGCGCTCGTGCAGCGCTTGCACCGCGGTGCGCGACTCTTCGCGGATCTCGTCGGCCAGGCGCAACGCACCGGCCACCGCACCGTCGACGACGACGTGCAGGATGATCGCGCCCTCCTCGCGCCAGTCGTCCGCGACGGCGAGTTCGTCGCCGCCGATCTGATCGAGCAGGGCCGGCCCACCGACGCGGACGGTGCGTCCGTCGACGTCCGCCGACACTCCGACTGCGGGGTGGGAGGTGAAACCGTCGGCCTTCGGCACGGTGAGCTCGTGCTGCTCGGCGGCCCGCACGATCGCATGGGCGAGTGGGTGTTCGGAGTCGGCCTCGGCCGCCGCAGCCAGCGCCAACAGGTCGTCGGCGGAGAGCGGTTGCAAGTCGGCGGGCTGCACAGCGGTGACCGTCGGCTGGCCCTTGGTGAGCGTGCCGGTCTTGTCGAAGAGGACGGTGTCGACCGAACGCATCGACTCCATCGCGAGGCGGTCCTTCACCAGCACGCCGGCGCGCGCGGCGCGCTCGGTGGCGATCGAGATCACCAACGGAATGGCCAGGCCGAGAGCGTGCGGGCAGGCGATGACGAGCACGGTGATCGTGCGCACGACGCCGTCTTCGGGCAGGCCAACGAGGGCCCACACCACGAAGGTGATCAGGGCCGAGCCGAGCGCGAACCAGAACAGCCAACCGGCAGCCGTGTCGGCCAGCCGCTGCGCCCGCGAACCCGACGCCTGTGCGTCGGCCACCAACTTCTGGATGCCGGCGAGCGTCGTCCGGTCGCCCGTCGCCGTCACCTCGACCCGCAGACCGGAGTCGGTCGCGATCGTGCCGGCCACCACCGCGTCGCCGACCTCGCGGCGCACGGTGCGCGACTCACCGGTGATCATCGCTTCGTCCATCGCCGCCGAACCCTGCACGACGCGTCCGTCGGCCGGCACGCTGCCGCCCGGGCGGACGACGACGATGTCGCCGGCCCGCAGGTCGGACGGCGAAACGGTGGAGATCTCGTCGCCGTCGACACGCTCGGCCTCGTCGGGCAGCAACGCCGCGAGCGAGTCGAGAGCCGACGTCGTGCGGGCCAGCGACCGCATCTCGATCCAGTGACCCAGCAGCATGATCACGACCAGCAGCGCGAGCTCCCACCAGAAGTCGAGATGGTGCGGCAGCAGCCCGAGAGTCGCGCCCCACGACGCAACGAACGCGACCGTGATCGCCAGCGCGACGAGCAGCATCATGCCGGGCTGACGCGCCTTGACCTCGCCGACGGCACCGGTCAGGAACGGCCGCCCGAACCACACATAGAGGACGGTGCCGAGCACCGGCGGGGCGGCGTCGATCAGGACGTTGTGCGGCAGGTCGTAGCCGACGAGGTCGGCGAACATCCGCGACAGGAGAACGGTGGGAATCGCAACAACGAGCGAGCCCCAGAAGAGCCTCCGGAACATCGCGACATGGTCGCCGTGACCGCCGTGGCCGCCGTGGCCGCCATGTCCGCCATGCCCAGCGTGGTCGGCATGCCCAGCGTGACCGGCGTGTTCTTGGCTCGACTGCTCGGCACTGACGGCGCCGTGGTGTTCATGGTCGGCGTTCTGCGGTTCCGTACTCATGTCATCCTCTCGCATAATACCCCCTGGGGGTATTTGGTCATGCCTCGTGCAACCAACGACCGCTCGACACCATTCCCGAGAACCATGGAGATTTCACGAAGATCGTGTGACGTGTCGATCGCTTCGGCACGGTCCTTCCCCCACGGACCCGACCGTGGTCGAGACTGGCCCGATGAAGGCGCCCCCGAATGACCACCGGACGCGGGTTCTCGTCGTTGACGACGAAAAGGCCCTGGCCGGCATGATCGCCAATTACCTCGATCGCGCAGGGCATCGGGTGCGCGTGGAACACACCGGCACCGACGCCGTCTCGGCCGCGCGCGACTGGGTGCCCGATGTCATCGTTCTCGATCTCGGGCTGCCCGGCCTGGACGGCGTCGAGGTATGTCGTCGGGTGCGCACCTTCTCGGACTGCATGGTCTTGATGGTC
This sequence comes from Yimella radicis, assembly GCF_054778255.1. Lineage (NCBI taxonomy): Bacteria > Bacillati > Actinomycetota > Actinomycetes > Micrococcales > Dermacoccaceae > Yimella > Yimella radicis. The sequence goes on along the minus strand of NZ_BAAGZR010000006.1, from coordinate 38,998 downwards.
ACCGCTCGGGACGACGAGACCGACACCCTGATCGGCCTCTCGGTGGGCGCCGACGACTACATGACCAAGCCTTTCAGCGTCCGCGAACTGGTCGCACGAGTGGGTGTGCTCCTGCGTCGTCCGCGCGGTGCATCCACACAAGTCGCGGCAACGCTGCGACTGGGCGACCTCACCGTCGACACTCACGCGCGCGAGGTACGCCTCGCCGACTCGCAGATCCAACTCACTCGCACCGAATTTGACTTGCTCGCAACGTTCTTGGGCCAACCACGACGTGCGTTCGACCGCCGAGCGCTCATCGAAGCCATCTGGGGCGTGGACTGGGTGGGCGATGAGCACCTCGTCGACACCCACATCGCGCACCTGCGTCGAAAGCTGGGCGACGACGCGTCCAATCCACGCTTCATCGAAACGGTGCGCGGCGTCGGTTACCGAGCGGGCAGCGGATCATGAGGACTGTCGGCAGCCGATCTCGAAGCCTGGTGACCTGGCTGCTGATCGCTCAGGCCGTTGTCCTGTGTGTCACTGCGGTCGTCGCCACGGTGGCCGCCGCGGTGATCGGCCCGCCCCTGTTCCATGAACATCTGCATCTCGCCGGATCCGACACCTCGGGGTCCACCTTCGACCACGTCGAGGAGGCATTCCGGTCCGCGGGGCTCCTCACCTTGGGGGCCGCACTCCTCGCAGCCATCGCTGCCGCCGGCCTGGTCACCGTCGTCCTCGGCCGACGACTGACCGGCCCACTGCAGGACCTCGCCTCAGCCGCCACGCGTGTCGCGGACGGCCACTACGGGGCGACGGTCGCGCAGCCGACCCGCCTGAGCGAGCTTGCTGCGGTCGGCACAGCGTTCAATCGAATGTCGGCCCAGCTCGCCAGCACCGAGCAGGTGCGCCAGCAGATGCTCTCCGATCTCGGCCACGAGTTACGCACACCGCTCGCCACGATTCAGGTCTACCTCGACGCGGCCGACGACGACGTGACGAGCGGTCACGAACTCACGGCCGTGCTGCGCGAACAGGTGACCCGTCTCGACCGGCTCACGAGAGATATCAACGCAATCTCGCGGGCGGACGAATCCGCGATCACCCTCGAACGCAACCCGATCGACGTCGCCGAGCTGCTCGCTTCGGTCACTGGCCCTCGCCAAGAACACCTCAGAGCGCGCGGCCTCACGCTGGACGTGTCCGCGCCGTCCGGGACGACGCTACGCGGCGATCGCCTGCGCCTGCAGCAGGTGCTGACGAACCTGCTCGACAACGCGGAGCGACACACGGGGGACGGCGGACGAATCCGGGTCACCGTCCGACCCGAGCCCCAGGCAGTGTCGATCGAGGTGGCCGACGACGGCGACGGCATCGGCGAGGAGCACCTGGCGCACGTTTTCGAACGGTTCTACCGCACCGACACCGCGCGCGACCGAGACCACGGAGGCGCGGGCATCGGCCTCGCGATCTGTCGTTCGGTGGTGCTCGCGCACGGCGGGTCGATCACGGCGCACAGCAACGGGTTCGGCACGGGCGCACGCTTTCGGATCACCCTGCCAACTCCATGAAAGCTCCATAGAACCTCGACCCGCACGTCAGATCGGTGGACGAGTCTTGTTGGTATGAAACACCTTTCGACGATCACCCTCGCCGGCGCCGCCGTGCTCGCACTCACGCTCACAGCATGCGGAAGCGACGACAGCAGCCACTCCGCGGGGCACGGATCGATGATGTCCTCGGCCGCGTCACCGGCGACTGCAGCCGGCAGGCAAGGTGACATCAGGTTCGCGCAGCAGATGATCCCGCACCACCGCCAGGCGGTGCAGATGGCCGACATGGCGCTCAACCGGCAGGGCGTCTCGGCCGACGTCACCCGCCTCGCGGCCGCCATCAAGAAGGCACAGGATCCCGAGATCAACACGATGACCGGGTGGCTGAAGTCGTGGGGCGCGACCGTGCCGACCGGCGGCGATCACTCGGGCCACGACATGAGCAGCATGAGCGGCATGAGCGGCACGGGCGACATGACCGGAATGATGTCGCAGCAGGACATGGACATGCTCGGCAAGGCGACAGGCCCGGCGTTCGACCGGATGTGGCTGACGATGATGGTCAAGCACCACCAAGGCGCGGTCACGATGTCGTCCGACGTCAAGAAGACCACCGACAACCCGGAGGTCAGCAGCCTTGCCGACTCGATCATCAAGGCTCAGAACGCCGAGATCCGCACGATGCAGGACTTGCTGAAGACCCCCGCGGCCTGAGCTCTTGCGGATGGATCCGACCAGCAGGCAACCACCTTCGTGACCTAGGCAGCCAGTCGCGCCTTGCGCTTGTCGTAGGCCCAGCCCGGCCCGCGCAGCAGGTACGACCAGCGGTCGGCCCAGTTGTCGGCGGAGCTGACATCGGCGAACATGTCGGCCCACTCGTGACCGGCGATGCGCAGCGGGTTGAAGGTGTCGATGTTGGTGGTGCCCTGACAAGTGCGTCAAGCGGCCCGGTTCTGTCGGCCCGCAAGACGGAATCCGGATCATGTTCGACACCGTCCGCCACGAGAGTTTTCAACTGATCGCCGACGTTTCTCGTCCATGCCTGGCCGGAATCGGAGAAATAGTCTTTCATTCTCGCTGTAAACTTCTTTGCCGGGTGGGTGACACCCGCGCGAAGCACAACATTGAACCGTTCAAAAATCAGTTCACCAAAATACTCCTCTACGAAAAGATCTTCCATTTCGGACTCGTTCATTCCAACAACGGAGACCACTGTGGGTCTTGGTGCCTGAATCCCGGTTCCTTCTCCAAGGCCTCCAATGCTTTGCGACCAGCCCCGTCGTTATCCAGCAATGCATGTACACGGCACACACCGTCGTAGTACAGTCGATACTGATAGGCGACATTGGGGGCGCCAGTAGTGCACTCGATCCTCAGTGTCCCATTACTCAGTGCGGATGAAATCGCCTTACTGCGACGATTCAAGAATGTCGTGATGATGCGCTTGTCACCGTACCCCTCCACCAACAACACGACATTGGCAGATTGCAGATTGTCCGCAACTCGAACACCTAGAACATCACGAATCTGAGTCAGTGATGTCGCTTGCACCGCGCGGTTCTCTTGGATGATGATGTTCCCCGAGACATCACCCCGACCGACGAGCAAAGGACTGTGCGTTGTGATGACGACCTGCTGCTCTTGCGCAATCTCATCAAGGACCTTTCGGAGCTCGTGAACGGCCTTGGGTCGGTCGGGAGTCGGCGGCGTGCTCGACGATTTCCGACCGACCGGCTGAACCGTCCCAGCAGATGCCCAGACGACCAATCCCCGTCCCCGCTCCAGTAGTCGACGACATCGACTACCCGTGCACCTACCCGTGAGCTCACAGGCTGTACGCCCGAGTAACTTTACATAACTACTGCCGCGCCGATCGCCATGTTTCTGACCTGCAGAAACATCGCGACCCCTTGTCAGCGAGAACAGTTCTCACCTCGAACAAACTTCCAAGTTATGCGATTCTCGATGCCAAAACGACCTGAAAACTGCCCCTACTTTGATCAAACCCTGATTCGACCAATGTTCGCTGCATCTCGACATCTCGACAGCAGCAAGCCACCAACTCAGAAGTTCTGCGCCATGTCCTTGAATCGCGAGTAGTGGCCCTGGAACGCCACCGTGATCGTGTCGGTCGGACCGTTACGGTGCTTGGCCACGATGACGTCCGCCTCGCCGACGCGCTCGGACTCCTTGTTCGTCTGGTCTTCACGGTGCAACAGGATGACCATGTCGGCGTCCTGCTCGATGGAGTTGTGGACGCTGATTCCGTTCGCCACGAAGTTGTGGGCGCCGAGCACGGTCGCGTCGAACGTCTCCTCCAGACCGTCGAGTTCGACCGACTTCACGGTGTCCCACATGACGTCGTTGATCGCGAACAGTTCGAGGTCTGCCGAATCCAGCACTGCCGCAACGCGGCCCAGGCGCTCGCGGCTCGGGGCGCGCTTCCACATGGTCGACCCGCAGAACTGCGAGTCCATGGCCGCGGCGAACTCACGGTGCGTCATCCCCTGATCAGACATGACCTGCTTGACGGTGTCCCAGACCTGCACCGGCACGGCGTCGACGTTGGTGTTGCTCTGCTTCTCACGAATGATCCCGAGCAGTTCGGCCGCCTGAACCGACCGCGCACCGTGCACCCCGATCTCCTGGAGGAATCGGCGCTGACTGTCCGATCCGGAGACGTCGATCGTGTACCCGTCGCGGTAGTCGCCCTTGCGGGTCGCCCGCGTACGCGTCGAGATGCCGAACCGCAGCAGCAACTGGCTCAGGTCGTCCACGAGCCGGCGCGAAGCCGAGGCGTAGTAGATGCGCCCACCCGACTTCGACTTATTGACGGTCACCGATCCGTCGGTCGCCCAGATGTGGTTGATGAACAACGCGATCTGACGCTTCGAAGCATGGAACATCGACTCGGGCACGAATTTCTCGTGGCTACGAAGCCCGAACAGTCCGAGTCCGTCGAGCCATTCGGCGATCGGGTTCCGCTTTCCATGACCGAGCCGATACGGTGCGCGAAGTCGCAAGGTCGTGCAGCGAGCAGCCGCATACTCGTCTCGCACCGAGACGATCCCAAAAGCGGACAGCGCCGCTCGAGAAACCACTTCCAGGTTTGCCTCGTCGATGGACGCGTACCGCAGCGGTTGACCCTTCACAAAGGACCCGTCGCCGATGAGATGCGCGAGCAGAATGACCCGAGCCGTGTCGTCCCACGGTTCGAACCTCTCCGGCGCCGGCACGTGCCGCGGGACGGCGACCCGGTCGCCTTCCTTGAGGTCACCCAGAGCGCGCCATCCGTCGTACGACATGAGGGGGTGGTTCTCGGTGAGCCGCAACGTTTTTCCGGACGCCAACGTCAACCGGAAGACCGGCTTCACACCGCTGCAGAACGCATGCGTCATCGTCCGAGTGACCAAACGCTGCCGGTCGTCCAGGGCCCAGACCGGGACGTCCTTCTGTCCCGATGCAGCCAACTCACCGATGGAGATCTCTGCCCCGGTGTCGGCGCGCAGAATGCGGGAGTCGGCCGTCAGACAACCCGATTCGCGAAGGTCGCTCATCTGCGGACGCTTGTCGGTGCGCTGCTCCGGTCCACGGTTCAGCTGCGAGATCGCGATGACCGGCACCTCGAGTTCCTTGGCGAGCAGCTTCAGCGCACGCGAGAACTCAGACACCTCCTGCTGACGCGACTCGACCTTCTTGCCGGACGTCATCAGTTGCAAGTAGTCGATGACGACGAGCTTGAGATTGTTGCGCTCCTTCAACCGGCGGCACTTGGACCGGATCTCCATCAGCGACATGTTCGGTGAGTCGTCGATGAACAGAGGAGCGTCGGAGATACGGCCCATCGTCTTGGCGAGCTTGGCCCAGTCCTCGTCGCGCATCGTGCCCTTGCGCATGTGCTGCAACTGAATCTCGGCCTCGGCCGACAGCAGACGCATCGAGATCTCCACCTTGCTCATCTCCAGACTGAAGATGACCGAGGTCATGTTGTTCTTGATCGACGCAGCGCGCGCGATGTCGAGACCGATTGTCGATTTGCCGACAGCCGGCCGGGCGGCGATGACAATCATCTGGCCCGGGTGCAGACCGTTGGTCAAGGTGTCGAGATCGTGGAAGCCGGTGGGCACACCGGTCATCTGACCGCCGTGCGAGGACGCGGCCTCGATCTCGTCGGCGGTCTGCTCGACCACCTCGCCCAGGCGCACGTAGTCCTCGGTGTCCTTGCCGGCGGTGACCCCGAAGATCTCCGCCTGCGCCGCATTGATGACGTCGACGACGTCTCCCCCGCCGTCGGACTGCCCCATCTGCACGATGCGGGTGCCGGCCTCGACCAGTCGGCGCAGCACCGCCCGCTCGGCGACGATCTGCGCGTAGTACCCGGCGTTCGCCGCGGTGGGCACCGACTGGATCAGCTCGTGCAGGTAGGGCTGGCCACCGACCCGCTGCAACTCGCCACGCTTGGCGAGTTCGTCGGCGACGGTGATCGCGTCGGCCGGCTCACCGCGTCCGTACAGGTCGATGACCGCTTCGTAGATCATCTCGTGTGCCGGGAAGTAGAAGTCGCGGCCGTTGACGACCTCCGCCGAGTCGGCGATGGCGTCCTTGCTGATCAGCATGCCGCCGATCACCGACTGCTCGGCGTGCCGGTCCTGCGGCGGAACGAGGCCGGGCGCGTTGCCGCCGGAGTGGTCGGAGCCACCCGAGTCGGCGTACGCCGGGTTCAGATCGTCCACGACATGCCCTGCTTCCTGCTGGTCTGATCTCCCGACACCACTGCACCAGCCACCACCGACAACTACCTCATGCGCTGTTCACCACCGGGCTGACAGGGAACCGTACGACGCGGTTCACCGACCCGCCAAACAGTCGGCTCACCGCCCTGTGCGCAACCTGGGGACAACGTGTGTGACCGGCTGTGGAGCATTGCTCACAGGCTGTGGACAACCCTGTGCATAACGTGGAGAGGCGGCACTGACCTGCAGAAACAGATTGTTCACAGCTGTACCACTGGGTGAGACACAATCCGTTCCCCCCTCTGAGGGTGCGAACACGAATCGGCCCGCACGACCGGATAGCTGGTCGTGCGGGCCTGACCCGGGGCTGGAATCAGCCGTTGGTGCTGGTGACGAAGACGCCACTGGTGTAGTTCGTGCCACGCTCCACCGAGTTCGGAAGCGAGTGCGAGCGCCAGGTGTTGCAGTCGATCAGGCCGAAGTGCAGGTGCGGACCGGAGGAGTTGCCGGTGTTACCCGACGTCGCGATGGGCTGTCCCTGCGCGATCGGCTGACCGGCCACGACGCGGTACGCCGACAGGTGGAAGTACACCTGGCACGCGCCGGAGGCGTCCTTGATCCGGACGTACATGCCGCCGCCCATCGAGGTGTACCCGGTGTCCTGCACCACGCCCGCACGCGAAGCCACGAGCGGGGTGCCGACCGGCATGCCGAAGTCGATGCCGTGGCGGTTGTAGGAGGTGTGATGCGACCAGGATCCACCGGGACCCTGGGTGATCTTGAACGTGCCGCCTTTGGCCCACGGCATGCGGTACGGACCGCTCGGGTCACCGACGGGCCGGGTGACCGGTCCGGTCGTGTCGGTGGTCGTGGTGCCGGGGGTGGTCGTCGTTCCGGTCCCGGTCGTCGGACCGCCGGTACCCACACACGGGAAGCCGTCGAGTGCACGCCAGGTGGCCGAGTCCACGGTGCCGGTCACAGGGAGTGACTTGGACGCCTGGTATGCACGCACCCGGGCCAGCGTGGCGGGACCGAACGAACCGTCGACGGTCAGCCCACCCAGGCGCTGCTGCGCGGTACGAACCAGATCGCCCGTGCTGCCGAAACGCAGCGTGGAGACACGGCAGACCTTGCCCTCGCCGGCCTTGCCCGGAAAACCACCGAGCGCCGCCCACGTAACCGGGCCGACGCGTCCGTCCACATACAAATTCTTGGACGCCTGGTAGGACATCAGACGGCTCTGCGTCGCCGGTCCGAACGATCCGTCGACGACCAGTCCGCCCAGGCGCTGCTGCAGCGTCTTGACCAGCTCACCCTCCGAACCGATCGACAGCCAGACGACGTTCTGCGCCGCAGGCGTGCGAACCACCGACGGTGCTGCCTTGGGTGCTGCCGCGGGTGCAGCGGTCGGAGCGGCCGCTTCTGCTGCTGGCGCCAGCACCGTCGCCGCACCGGTCGGGACGGTGACGGCGACACCGACTCCGGCCATCAGGCGGGGCGAGGTGATGGCACCGGCCGCCGGGTTGGGGCGTCGCTTCAGGTGGCGGGGTGCGGGGGAAGTGCGGAGCAAGATGTTCAGCCTTTCGGGGGTCGGGCGCGACGGTTCGCAGTCGGGGGGCTCGTCAGCTGACGAAGCGGCCGAAACCGGTGGGGGTGTTGTAGATCGGCTGCAGACGAACGACCTGGCCCGGGTACGGAGCCGCGATCATCTTTCCTTCGGACACCCAGATACCGACGTGGTAAGCAGGCGAACCGAAGAAGACGAGGTCACCCGGCTGCGGCGTGCTGACCTTGGTCAGGAAGCGCTGCTGCGCGCTGGCCACGCGCGGGATCGACAGACCGACCTTGGCATACACGTACTGCGTCAGGCCCGAGCAGTCGAAACCGCCGGAAGGAGTCGCTCCGCCCCACACGTACGGGATGCCGAGGTACTGCTTGGCGGTGTCGATGATGCGCTGGCCCACCGTGCCGCCGGCCGGCGGTTCGGGGGTGGTCGGGGGGTGTGCGATGTCGCAGGGGAATCCACCGATGGCCGCCCAGGTCGCGTCGTCGACGACTCCGGTGACCGGCAGACCCTCGGACGTCTGCAGCGCACGGACCGAGGCCAACGTTGCCGGGCCGAAGACACCGTCGGCAAGAACGTTCCCACCCAGGCGCCTTTGCAGTTCGACGACCACGGCACCGGTCGAGCCGAAGCGGACGGTCGTAACATCGCAGGCCGCAGGAGGCGTGACCGGGGGCGGGGTCACCGGGGGAACGGGCGGCTCCGGGGTGGTCGGCGGCTCCGCAGTGACGGAGGTGGGGAAGCCACCCAGTGCCTGCCAGGTGACCGGACCGACGACACCATCGACATACAGGTTCTTCTGCGTCTGGAAAGCACGCACCGCACGCAGTGTGGCCGGGCCGAAGTCGCCGTCCACCACGATGTTCAACCGCTGCTGGACGACCTTCACTAACGCACCGGACGAGCCGTAGCGCAGGCTCACCACGTTCGTCGGAGCCGTAGGAGCCGTCTTGACCGGCGTCGCGGCGATCGGCGTCGCGGCCGGTCGCGCTGCCTGAACCGGCGCAGCGGCTTGCGCCGGGGCTGTCATCGTGCCGACAGCCGTCGCGGGGACGGCGAGGGCCGTTCCACCGAGAACGAGGGACTTGCGGGCGGCAACCTTGCCCAGGAGACCCGGGCGCTGCTTCTGGTGCCGAGGCGTGGTGATCGTCATCGGGCCCTCTCGATACGTAGTCCGTCGTACGTGTCTTCGGTCAGCCGCTCGCTCCTGATCGGTCAGGGGTGACGACGTCCCGGTGGACCGGGGACGGGCTGCCGGAAGGACTATGCCCGCTCTGGGAGTTCTGGGGTAGTCGTGAGTGATGTAAAGCGGCGTGTCAGTTCTTGCACATGGGATTCATGTGACGTATGTGGCAACAGTGGCAACCCGGAAGACGGTGGTTGAACGTGCACATTTTCGCGCCATCATTGACATCTGGCGCCGCACGCGTACCAGGGGCGCCGAACGGACGAATCGAACGACACGCCGAAACACGGGTTTCTTGTAATTATCTCGCATCTTGAGATACCGGACGTCACGGCGACGTCGACCGTCGACGAAGTAGCATGTGCGCAGCAATTTCCGCCGGCCCTGCGTGCGTCCCGATCACGGCCAACTCGGTTGTCGCACAGCCGACTTGGCCACCACGCCTGAGCGTACAAACGCGCCGATGTCGAACGACGTCCCGGCACACGATTCGGTTGGTCAAGCGTGCATCACGACTTCCCGACACAGCGCGAGGGCTGGCCTTCGTCGCCCGAAAACGCAGCTTGCCCCGCACCGATCAGGTGCGGGGCAAGCTGAGATGTCGAGCAGGGGCTGACGATCAGTAGCGACCGTAGTTCTTGTAGCCCCAGATCTTCTTGGTGACGATGGAGGTACCGGGCATACGCGCGGACACCTCGTAGCCGTTGCCGGCGTAGATCGACACGTGGTACGCCGGGAAACCGGAGAAGACCAGGTCGCCGGGCACCGGGCTGTAGACGCGGCGTGCGCCGGCCTGCTGGGCACTGGCGGTACGCGGGATGCTCTTGCCGGCCTTGCGGTAGACGTACTGCGTTAAGCCGGAGCAGTCGAAGCCGTTCGGCGTGGTGCCGCCCCAGACGTAGGGAACACCGTGGTACTGCTGCGCGATGCGAACGATGGACGAGCCGCTGGTGCTCGTGCGCGGTGCGCTACGCGAGACGTACCCGCCGCCGGGCACACCACCGAGGGCACGCCAGGTGGAGTCACCGACATAACCGTTGGCATAGATGCCGGCGCGGCGCTGAACCGCCTTGACCGCCCAGAGGGTCTGCGGACCGTACGAACGGTCCTTCGCGATGGCGTAGCCCTTGCGCTGCAGGCGGTACTGGAGCAGTTCGACCCAGTAGCCACGTGCGCCGTAGCTCACGTTGTAGGCACCGGCGGCCTTGATCGGAGCGGCCTTGGCCGGCGATGCGACCGCGGCGGGAGCCGGAGCTGCGCTGGCGGACTCGGACAGAGCGACCGGAACCACGGTTGCGGTGGCGGCTGCGACAGCCAGACCGCGGCGGCTCACGATGGAGGAGACGACGCTCTGCTCCTGCTTGAGATGGCGAGGCTTGTAGGAACCCATTTGCGGGGAAGACCCTTCGGCACTTGACGACGTGTTGACAAAGCTGAGCGGTCGACCGGAAGTGGTCGATCGCGGTACTGCTGAGCGCTTCTACTTCCCCCAAGTCAGCGTGGCGCCCGCACTACTGTGCACGAAACTCGGTTCGGTTCCGAACCGGAGGCAAAATTTTCGTCAAGGCTGCCCACAGGGCCTCCACCGGGGCCCTCGACGAGGAGTCGTTCAACGGTCATCCACCCGGCCGTGACCATTCCGTGATTATCCGCGCCATTGCAGGCATGTCGGACTTCGGCTCAACCGCCCGAACAGCCCCCCTCCGCACCCCTCTCGCAGCGACCACATCATGGGATACTTGTATCCCAATATTCGAGATGGCATCCAGCCCGGTGGGCCGGTAGCGTGTCCCACATGCGCGATTCCGCTACACAGGCGCCACCTATTTCACTTCTGTACCGTCGACCTCGGGCCGGCAGCGGCCTGTGAACCGCGACTCATCCGCGATGGACGTCGCCCCGGTCGATCCACGCGACGTCCTCCGTCTTGCCGTACCGGCTTTCCTCACGCTCATTGCCGAACCGTTGTTCCTACTCACCGACAGTGCGATCGTGGGTCACCTCGGCACCGTGCCGTTGGCTGCTCTCGGAGTTGCGTCCGCCGTCCTGCTCACTGCCGCCGGCGTATTCGTCTTCCTGGCCTACGCGACGACCTCGGTGGTGGCTCGTCGTATCGGTTCCGGGCGACGGACGGCAGCCCTCGAGGCCGGGGTGGACGGTATGTGGTTGGCGATTCTGCTCGGCGTCCCCACCGCTGCCGGGGTTGCGGTCTTCGCCGAGCCGTTGTGCCGGGTCATGGGAGCGGACGGCGCCGTCCTCGATCCGGCAGTCACCTACCTGCGGATCGCCGCACTCGGCATCCCGTCCCTGCTTGTCATGTCGGCCGCCACCGGAGTCCTGCGGGGCTTCCAGGACACCCGCACTCCCCTGGTCATCGCCACCGCGGGCTTCACCGCCAACGCGATCCTCAACTATCTCCTGGTGTATCCGCTCGACCTCGGTATCGTCGGGTCGGCGATCGGCACGGTGATCGCGCAGAGCGGCGCCGCGGCGGCCTTCGCGTTCCTGGTGTTGCGCCGGGCAGGTGCGGCGGGTGCCCGTCTCGCCTTCCACCCCGGGGAAGTCCTGGCCGCGGCCCGTGTCGGCGCCCCGCTGCTGGTCCGCACCATCGCCCTGCGTGCGGCGTTCCTGCTCACCACCTGGGTGGCAGCCGCCCTCGGAGTGATCCCGCTGGCTGCTCACCAGGTCGCGATGAACGTGTTCAGCCTCCTCGCCTTCGCCCTCGACGCCCTGGCCATCGCCGCGCAGGCACTCATCGGTACCGGCCTGGGCGCCGGAGACGCGTCCTACGCGCGGCGCGCCACGTCCTTGATGACCCGCTGGGGCTGGCTCGGCGGACTCGGGTTGGGCGTGATCACCGCCGCGTCCGCTTGGATCCTTCCCCCGCTGTTCACCTCCGACCCGCAAGTGCGCTCGACTCTCACGGTCGCGCTCCTGGTGCTGGCGGTCACGCAGCCGATCTCCGGAGCAGTGTTCGTGCTCGACGGCGTGCTGATGGGCGCCGGAGACAACAGGGCTCTCGCCTGGCTGTCGATCGCCACCCTGGCCGCGTACGTGCCCGTGCTGCTGCTCGCGCGCGAGTTGGGCACTTCGAAGTCACCGCAGGTCGGCATCGCCCTGCTGTGGGGAGCGCTGGCCTGGTTCATGGCGGCGCGCTGGTTCGCGTTACGGCAACGCGCGCGTTCGGACGCGTGGCTGGTGGTCGGTGCGCGCTGAAACCGGGACAGAAATGACTGCGACCCCGCTCGTGACGAGCGGGGCCGCAGCCGTGACTGCCGGGTCGAGCCTTACTTGGCGGCGACCACGTTCAGCTTGAGGGTGGCAGCGACCTCGGGGTGCAGGCGCACCTCGACCTCGTGCTCACCGAGCGAACGGATCGGCTGCTTGACCTGGATGGTGCGACGGTCGACGTTGCCAGCACCGGCGTCCTTGACCGCGTCGGCGATTTCGGCGGTGGTGACTGCACCGAACAGGCGGCCGGACTGACCGGAGCGTGCCTGCAGGTTGACCTTCGCGTTCTCCAGCGAGCCCTTGAGCGCCTTGGCGTCGTCGAGCGACTTCACAGCGCGGACCTCGCGGGCCTTGGTGATCGACTCGACCTGCTTCTGGCCGCCCTTGGTCCACGGGGTGGCCAGGCTGCGGGGAAGCAGGTAGTTGCGGGCGTAGCCGTCCTTGACGTCGACGACGTCACCGGCGGAACCGAGGCCGTGGACCTCGTGGGTCAGGATGATCTTCATGTCTGTGTCCTTTCCTACGCCGGGGCTCAGCGAGCCGACGACGAGTACGGCAACAGGGCCATCTCGCGCGCGTTCTTGACGGCGTTGGCGATCAGGCGCTGTTCCTGCACGGACACACCGGTCACGCGGCGGGCGCGGATCTTGCCGCGGTCGCTGATGAACTTGCGCAGCGTTGCGACGTCCTTGTAGTCGATCTTCTCGACCTTCGCCGCCTTCAGCGGGTTGGCCTTCTTCTTGGGCTTACGCACAACGGGCTTGGCCATCGTGGTGCTCTCCTTCTACTTCAGGGAGCCCGAGCGAACTCGGGATGGTGATGTTGATGAGTGGTGCGGGGTTCTCGCCCGCACCGGTTGAGTCAGGACTCGATCAGCGGTGGATCAGAATGGCGGTTCGTCGTAGCCGGGGCCGGCGTTCCATCCGCCGCCCTGCTGGCCACCACCGGAGTTGCCCCCGGAATTTCCCCCGGAGTTGCCCCCGCCGTAGTTGTTCGAACCACCGGTGGCCCACGGGTCCTCCTGCGGCGCACCGCCGCCGAAGTTGCCGCCCTGGCCGGAGCCGCCCTGCTGTCCGCCACCGAAGTTGCCGCCGCCACCGCGCTGGGTCTTGTTGACCTTTGCGGTTGCGTAGCGCAGCGAGGGGCCGACTTCGTCGACGTCCATCTCGACCACGGTGCGCTTCTCGCCTTCCTTGGTCTCGAACGAACGCGACTTCAGGCGACCCGACACGATCACCCGCGAGCCGCGGTTGAGCGACTCGGCGACGTTCTCGGCGGCATCACGCCACACCGAGCAGCGCATGAACAGCGTTTCGCCGTCCTTCCACTCGTTGGTCTGACGGTCGAACTGCCGCGGCGTGGACGCCACGGTGAAGTTCGCGACAGCGGCTCCGGACGGCGTGAACCGCAGTTCCGGATCCTGAGTGAGGTTGCCGATGATGGTGATGACGGTGTCGCCGGCGGCCATGGTGTTGTCCTAACTCGTGACGAAGAGGAATCAGGCGTCGGCGCGCAGCAGCTTGGTGCGCAGGATGGACTCGTTGAGACCCAGCTGGCGGTCAAGCTCCTTGGCGGTTGCCGACTCCGCGGTCATGTTGACCACGGCGTAGATACCCTCGGACTTCTTCTTGATGTCGTAAGCCAGGCGACGGCGGCCCCACAGGTCGATGTTGTCGACGGTGCCACCATCCTTGGTCACGACTGCGAGCATCTTGTCCAGCGAGGGCTGGACCGTGCGCTCGTCAAGCTCGGGGTCGAGGATGATCATGAGTTCGTACTGACGCATGCGTAAACCCACCTCCTTCGGTCTTGAGCGGTCACGTCGATCTGACGTGACAGGAGGTTTACTGCGTGTCCTGCGTCCCGGTAGCGGCGCCGACGGCGTCGTTCGAGGTGAGCAGAACGTCGGTCAGTCTAGAGGCGCTCGCTGACAATCAGCGAATCGCGGCCGTCGCCTGTGGGGAAGCCGGTCCCTTCGTCCGCGGCTGTGGACGACTGCCGTGTCGTCCATTCCTCGTGCCGCGCGGCACCGTCCGGGTCATGGAAGTCCTGAAGTTCCTCGGCCGTCTCCCAACTGATCCAAGTGATCGCGCCCCAGGCGATCAACCGGATGAGAGCGAACACCAGGTACAGGGCTGCCGGGACGCCCTTGTCGACGTCGGAACGTGAGGCGATGTAGAGCATCGTCAACACGAAGTACGCGACCTCGACCCCGGCCCACAGCAAGTGTTCACGCCAACGGACGGCGGTGAGCGCGAGCAAGGGAAGGATCCACAGCGCCTGCTGCACCGGGAAGGTCTTGCCGGTGGCCATCACGATGACCAGCATCGTGAGCGCAAGGGGAGGCAGTGGCGTCAGGTGCCTGGGACGACGCACCAGGTACACGCCCACCAGCAGCGCCAGCACCCAGCCGGCGACCGCCAGCCAGGTCGCGGTGGACGCGGCGACCGGAACCTTCAGCAGGGTCAGCACGAACCACGGTGAGCCGTAGCCGGGTGCTGCCGCGTTCCAGGTGCGGTACACAGTGAAGGGATCGCCACCGGCGAGATGAGCGACCCCGAAACAGACGACGACCACGGCCGTACCTGCGGCGAGCAGACGGGTCAGGTCGGCCGTGCGCCGGTCGCGCAGAGCGACCAGCACAATGGCCGCCACGATGATCAACGGATACGTGCGCGCCATGACCGCCGCCCCGAGCAGCACACCGGCGGCCAGCGAATTGTCCCGGAGCCAGAGGACCAGGCCGATGGTCGCGAGCGCGACACCGAACGCGTCGAAGGAGACGAGCGAGGAGGTGATCAGCACCGGGCTGAGCGCCAGGTGAGCGGCGAGCCAGGGGGTGTCACGCAGGGCGCCGGCCAGCGCGATCACTGCGCCCGCCACCGACAACGCGATCACGACTGCCCCGAACGCGAAGTAGTACTGCTGGACCGCGAGCGTCGAGCCGTCCGGCGTGATCTGTCGGATCACCCAGTGCAGGACAGCGGTCAGCACCGGCTGGTTGTCCCCCGCCGACCCCTTGGCCCACGGCCCACCTTCGGTGGTGAGCCCGACGGCCAGGTCGGAGTAACAGGTCCGCCACAAGGAGTCGGGCGCTCCCCAACCGTTGCTGATGCAATACGTCTTGCTCAACGCGCCGAGCGCGACCATCACAGACGCGAGCGCACTGAGCACTGTCACCGAGTAGGAGATGCCCCGTCGCCCGACTGCGGCGTAGCGCCCGACGGGTCCGCCGATCACCTGACTGCTCCAACCGGCGACCCCCTCCCCGCGGCTGGGGACGGTGAGGCGCAGGTCGTCGTTCGCGGGCCCGGTCACGCTGCGCAGGATACGACGGTCACGACGGACGAAGCGATCAGGGAGCCGGGACCGATGCCGGTGCGGACGCCGGGGCGGCCGGTGCGGTGGGTTGGGCGGCGGGTGCGGTCGGCTGCGGCACCGTCGTGGTGGCCGGCGGACGCGCAGTGCTGGTCGGGACCGGCGGCTGCGTCGTGCTCGGCGGTGCGGACGTCGTCGTCGGTGCCGTGGTGGTGGACGTGCTGCTCGACGTCGTGGTCGAGGGCGGCGTCGAGGTCGGGCTCGAGGTCGGGCTCGAGGTCGACGACGACGTGGTCGTCGTGGTCGTCGTGGTTGTCGCGGGCGGCGCCGGCCTCGATGACGTCGCCGTCGGGCGACGGGTCGTCGCGGGCGGCGGCACGTACTTGGTGGCAGGCTGCTTGCCCTTCACGTTGCCGGGCTCCGGCAGCTTGGCAACCGGTTGCCCCTTCAGTGCCACGTTCATGTATTCGGCCCAGATCGTCGCCGGCACGGCACCACCGTAGAACTCGGCTCCGGCGGCTTCTCGCAAGGAATCGGTACCGTCACCGGCGTACATACCGACCGACGTGGTGAGCTGGTTCGGGGTGAAGCCGGAGTACCAGGCGGCCTTGAACTCGTCGGTCGTGCCGGTCTTACCTCCCGAGGGACGCGTGAATCCGGCACCCTGCAGCGACGGGTAACCGGTGCCTCCTGCCTCGTTGACGCCGGCCATCGCGTTGACGACGTCAGCGGCGACGTCCTTGTCGATGGTCTGTTCGGTCTTCGGCTCGGCCGCGTAGGAGTAGTCACCGGTGACGCTGGCGACCTTGCTGATGAAGTACGGGGTCGCACGCTTCCCCTCGCTGCTGATCGTGCTGTAGGCGCGAGCCATGTCGATGACGCGCGTCGAGGCGGTACCGAGGACGTTCGTGGTGTCGTCGGCCAGACCGGGGCTGGTCTGCGGAATGCCGGCCTTGATCGCCGCGGCACGGGTCTTGGCCGGACCCATCTCCATGTTGAGGCGAAGGAATGCCGTGTTGACCGACTTCTTCATCATGAACGACAGATCGACCGAACCGTAGGACACACCGAGGTTGTTCTGCAGCGGCTTGTCGAGACCGGGCAGCTTGACCGGACTGTTGCCGTCGAAGCGGCTGTTCAGGCTGTAGCCGTTCTCCAATGCACCGACCAGGCCGAAGGCCTTATAGCTCGATCCTCCCTGCGGAGCGGCTTGGGTCGCGGAGTTGTAGTTGTTCTTGCGGTAGTCCTTGCCGCCGTACATCGCGACCACGGAGCCGTCCGGCTTCTGCGAGACCAGTCCGGCACGCAGCGGGATCGACGAGACCGCGGGGACGTTGTCCTCGACGGCCCGGACGGCAGCGTCCTGCGCGTTCTTGTCGATCGTCGTCGTGATCCGCAGACCACCGCGGTCGATGTCCTCGTCGCTGAGCTTCAGCGTGCTCTTCAACTCGTTGCGCACCGAGGCGGTGATGTAGCCGGTCGGCCCGCTGCCGTACGTCGGCGCCTTGCGCGGCTGCACCGCCGGGAAGCGGATCTGGTCCTTGGCCTGCTGAGTCATCCAGCCCATGTCCACCATGCCGTTGAGGACGTAGTCCATGCGTCCACGGACGGCGGTCTTCGCGCGCTCGCCGTTGGCCGGGTCGTAGATGCCCGGGGCGTTGATCACCGACGCGAGGAATGCACCTTCGGCCGGGGTCAGCTTGGAGACGTCCTTGTCGAAGTAGACCTTCGAGGCCGACTGGATGCCGTAGGAGTTACGCCCGAAGAAGATGTTGTTCAGGTAGTTCTTGAGGATCTCGTCCTTGGTGTACTTGCGGTCGATCTTGATCGAGATCATGACCTCTTTCAGCTTGCGGCTGACGGTCCTGTCCTGGGTCAGGAAGTAGTTCTTGACGTACTGCTGAGTGATCGTCGAACCACCCTGCTGCTGACCGCCGCGCAGGTTCGTCCAGAACGCACGCACGATGCCGGTCGCACTGACCCCGTTGTTGGTGTAGAACTTGCGGTCCTCGGCGGCCAGGAACGCCCGCTGGACGTGCAGCGGCACCTTGGCGAGTTCGACGTCCTCGCGGTTGACCGAGCTGAACCGGTCGAGCTCGGTCTTCCCGTCGTTGTAGTAGACGATCGAGACCTGCTTGGCGGCGTCGGCGTTCGGTTGCGGGATTTCGGTGCGCATGTAGACGAACACGAGGGCGGCGAAGCCGAGCAGGCCGAGGATGACGAAACCGAGCATCGTGCGCAGCGCAACCTTGAGCCACAGCGGCTGGTTCCTGCGTCCGGAGCGCCTTCCCTCGCCACGTCGACCGCCGACGGCACGGCGACTGCTGCGCTGTGCGGGGCGGGATTCCTGCGAGTCATCGGTGTCTGCCACCGAAAGAGCGTAACGCCAGATTCGGACAACCCCGGTCCGTGCGTTATCAGGTGACTCGGACGCGAGTGTTCGCGGGTGACCGGCGACACGCCGATGTATCGACTCGATACATCGCATGAGCTATCGTCGTGCAGACAAAGTAGTTCCATGTCAGCTCTCACGAACATTGCGCGTGTTTGTTTCTCGAAAGGTGGTCCCATGTCTCGCCGTGGCGCCACCCTCGAGTTGGCTGTCCTCGGGCTGCTGCACGAACAGCCGATGCACGGGTACGAACTGCGAAAGCGCCTGGGCGGAATCCTCGGAGCCTTCCGGGTGGTGTCGTTCGGATCCCTGTATCCGTGCCTGAAGTCACTGGTGTCCCGCGGATGGATCACCGAGCACACCGATTCGGCGGCCTCCAAGCGTGCCCGGATCAGCTACGAACTCACCGCCGAGGGCAAGGAGCAGTTCCAGACACTCATGGAACAAGCCGGCCCGGCGACGTGGGAGGACGACAGTTTCGATGTCCACTTCGCCTTCTTCGGTCGAGCCGACCGCGAGGTGCGACTGCGCATCCTCGAGGGCCGGCGCACCCGGCTCGAGGAGCGACTCGACACCGCACGCGAGCAGGCCAGGATCCGGCGCGAACGCAGCGACCGCTACACCGCCGAGCTGCACCGACATGGTCTGGAGTCGACCGAGCGCGAGGTGCGCTGGCTGACCGAACTGATCGAAACCGAGCGCAATTCATCACCCGACCCCTCCGGGTCACCGCACAAGCCCTGACAACAAGGAGATTCACTCATGGGTTCCATTCGCGTCGCCATCGTCGGCGTCGGTAACTGCGCCAGCTCGTTGGTGCAGGGTGTCGAGTACTACAAGGACGCGGACGCCACCGCGACCGTCCCCGGTCTGATGCACGTCAAGTTCGGCGAATACCACGTCAACGACGTGGAGTTCGTCGCTGCGTTCGACGTCGACGACAAGAAGGTCGGCAAGGACCTCGCCGAGGCGATCAACTCCTCGGAGAACAACACGATCAAGATCTGTGACGTTCCGACCTCCGGCGTCGAGGTGCAGCGCGGCCACACCCTCGACGGCCTGGGCAAGTACTACCGCCTGACCATCGACGAGTCCGCCGCCGAGCCGGTCGACGTGGTCAAGGCGCTCAAGGACGCCGAGGTCGATGTCCTCGTGTCTTACCTGCCGGTGGGTTCGGAAGAGGCCGACAAGTTCTACGCCCAGTGCGCGATCGACGCCGGCGTCGCCTTCGTCAACGCGCTCCCGGTCTTCATCGCCTCCGATCCGGAGTGGGCGGCGAAGTTCGAGGCTGCAGGCGTGCCGATCATCGGCGACGACATCAAGAGCCAGGTCGGCGCGACCATCACCCACCGCGTGATGGCCAAGCTGTTCGAGGACCGCGGCGTCGCGCTCGACCGCACCTACCAACTCAATGTCGGCGGCAACATGGACTTCAAGAACATGCTCGAGCGCGAGCGCCTTGAGTCCAAGAAGGTCTCCAAGACCCAGGCCGTCACCTCCAACCTGCACGGGTCCCTCGCCGGCGTCGGTGCCGACGACCGCAACGTGCACATCGGGCCCTCGGACTACGTCGCCTGGCTGGACGACCGCAAGTGGGCGTACGTGCGCCTGGAGGGTCGCGCCTTCGGTGACGTGCCGCTGAACCTGGAGTACAAGCTCGAGGTCTGGGACTCCCCCAACTCGGCCGGCATCATCATCGACGCCATCCGTGCGGCGAAGATCGCCAAGGACCGCGGCATCGGCGGCGCTCTGTTGTCGGCGTCGTCGTACCTGATGAAGAGCCCGCCCGAGCAGCGCGAGGACACCGAGGGCCGCACCAAGCTCGAGGCATTCATCAAGGGCACAGAAGAACGCTGACGAAGGAAGCGTGCTTCGTGGGTGCCCGCAGGTTGAGTAAGCCCTGCGGCTGAGGGACGAAGCCGCAACGGGCGCATCGAAACCCGGGCACAGAAGAACGCTGACGAAGCAAGCGTGCTTCGTGGGTGCCCGCAGGTTGAGTAAGTCCTGCGGCTGAGGGACGAAGCCGCAACGGGCGCATCGAAACCCGGGCACAGAAGAACGCTGACGAAGCAAGCGTGCTTCGTGGGTGCCCGCAGGTTGAGTAAGTCCTGCGGCTGACACCCAGCACATGAGGAAGGCCCCGGCGTGATGCCGGGGCCTTCTCATGCGTGCTCACAACTGCAGTTCGGACGTCTTCTGCTGGGCGAACTTCTGGCTGACGAAGGCGTGGCTGGCCAGGATCTGCTCGGCTCCGAGTTCCTCGGCCCGCTCCATCACCGCGTGGACGCCGTCGGACAACAGGTCGAGTTGCTCGTTGAGAAGGTCCTGACCGGTGCGTCCGTCGCGCAGCGGGCTGGTGTCGGCCCGAGCGGGCGACAACGCGAGGTAGGCCCCGATCGCCTCGACCGCGAAGTCGTGCTGGATCTGCTCGACCTCGAAGCGCAGCTTGTCGCCGGCCGAGCCGCGCTCGTCGATGTAGGCGAGCGCCTCGAAACATTGCAGGTTGAGCGCCTTGGCGCGTTTGGCACTGTCGGACGGCAACCGCGGGTGCTGCGAGAGCACGGTGAGGTTCTGCGGCTGCGGCCTCGGCTGGGCGCCCATGTGGGAGAACGCCTGCGGCACCGGCTGCGTGACCGGCCAGGCCAGCGGTGGGGGCCAGCTGTTGGCGACGGCCTTGCCCTTCGGCTTGGTGGATTTCGAGCCGTTCATCAGCGAGATCGCCGTCGCGACCACGAGCGGGATGAAGACCCACCCCGCCCCGAAGACACCGAAGGCGGCGGCCGTTGCCAGCACCCGCAGACCGTGGTTGCTGTGCTTCTTCAGGATGTTGCCGCCGGCGAACGCGAAGCAGGCCGCGAGTGTGATTCCTGCCGCCGGGTGCACCACCCAGCCCGCGCCGAGGACGGTCAGCATCAGCATCAGTACGGCGAGGATGATCGCGCGCCGGTTGCCGTCGGGGCCCTTCTGCCAGACCACGCCCGCGTACATCACGAGCAGCAGACCGGCGATCGGGTGGACGATCCACATGACAGCTCCCTTCGAAGCGGGCTCACCTGTCGTTTCAGAGTACGTCGCGTGGACGGGGTTGGACAGGTGCCGACAACTACTGTCGGGTCAACGCCCGGACGGCCTGTCGGGTTTCCCCGAACCTCGGCAGGGCCTCGGTGAAGGCGTTGAGGTCCTTGGTAGTGCTGACGAGCGCCCCGGCAGCACCGAACACCGACGGGTCGAAACTGTTCAGCGGGTAGGTCTGTTGCCGGCGAACGCGGTACCGACCAGGAACGGACCCTTCGTGCCGGCGGTCGTCGGGTAGCTGGTCTGATTCATCCCGGCCGGCTTGAACACACGGCGCTCGAGCAGTTGCGGGAGCTTCTGCGGCTCCGGCTGATCTGGCGACATTGACGTTCTCGGATCGGCCGCGCCGGCGGACCCGGCGGCATAGGCTCACCACAGTCATCTGGTCACCTGTTTGGTCACATCCGGAACGAGGAACACCGTGCGCACCGACACCTTCCTGCTCGACACCGCCGATGAGACGCCGGTCTTCGTCCACTGCTGGTCGCCGGAGGGCACTCCGCGCGCCGCCGTCCAGCTCGCGCACGGGATGGCCGAGCACGGCGCCCGTTACGAGCGGTTCGCCCAGGCACTGACCGACGCCGGGTATGTGGTCTACGCCGGTGACCACCGCGGCCACGGCAAGACGGTCCGCGACCCGAACGACGTCGGTTACTTCAAGGACGAGGGAGGTTTCGACGCCGTCGTCGACGACATGTCCGTGCTCACCCAGCGGATCAAGGCCGACCACCCGGGCCTGCCGGTGTTCCTGTTCGGCCACTCGATGGGATCGTTCCTCTCGCGGATGTACGTCACGAAGTACGGATCCGAACTCGCCGGCCTGGTGCTCTCGGGCACCGGTGGATCGGCCGGCCCGCTCGGCAAGGTGGGCCGCGGAATCGCCGGCGCACAGGCGAAGGTGAAGGGTCGCCGGCACCCATCCGGCCTGATGAACAAACTCACCTTCGGCCAGTACAACGCCGCCTTCAAACCGGCACGCACCGACTTCGACTGGCTCTCGCGCGACGAGGCCGAGGTCGACAGGTACATCGCCGATCCCAAGTGCGGCGAGCTGTTCACGGTCGGGTTCTACGCCGACCTGCTGCACGGACTGGAGCGGGTCAACGACGACAAGGTCGTTTCGGCGACCCCGGACGATCTGCCGATCCTGCTGGTGTCCGGCAGCAATGATCCGGTCGGCGGCAAGGAGGCCAAGGGCGTGCGCGAGGTGGCGGCACAGTTGCGCACGACGGGCGTCCGCGAGGTCACGACGACGATCTATCCCGAGGCTCGTCACGAACTGCTCAATGAGACAAACCGCGACGAGGTGACCGCCGACCTGCTCGCCTGGTTCGACGCACATCTTCCCCAGCAGGGGACCAGCGCATGATGGACGCGACCACGCTGCGCAGCAACACGGTGTCGGACGTCGTCCGCCGAAGTGCCGCGCGATTCGGCGACCGGGAGGCCGTGCGCTTCGGCGACCGCACCTGGAGCTACCGCGAGTTGGACGACGCGGTCACCCGGGTCGCGCACCACCTGGCCGGTCTTGGACTCGAACCGAAAGCGCGCATCGCAACCCTCGGCAAGAACTCCGACGCCTACCTGATCGCGTTCCTGGCCTGCGCACGCGCCGGGTTCATCCATGTGCCGCTTAACTACAACCTGCTCGGCCGCGAGCTCGACCACCTGATCAACAACAGCGCAAGCACGCTCGTCCTGGTCGATCCCGCGTTCGCCGCCCGCCTCGACGACATCGAGCACCAGCCGTCCGCCGTCATTACGCTCCGCGACGCCGGCGACTCCATTCTCGCTGTGGCACAGGGTGATTCAACACCCGACTTCGAGGAGCGCGGCCGGGACACCGACACCGTTCAGTTGCTCTACACCTCCGGCACGACATCGGCTCCGAAGGGCGCGATCATGTCGCACCGGGCGCTGGTCAGCGAGTACGTGTCGTGCATCCACGCGCTCGACCTGCACCCGGACGACAACCCGTTGCACGTGATGCCGCTGTACCACTCGGCGCAGATGCACGTGTTCGTACTGCCGGGGCTGATGATCGGTCAGACGAACACGATCCTCGAAGTGCCCGAAGCAGCGGACGTCCTGAACCGGCTGGCGAACGACGGTCACCGTTCGTTCTTCGCAGCACCGACACTGTGGGTGGGCATGGCGAATCACCCTGATTTCGAACGACTTTCGTTCGGCGGGCTGACCAAGGCCTACTACGGGGCGTCGATCATGCCGGTGCCGGTGCTGCAGAAGTGGCAGGCGAAGGCGCCGACGGTCGGTTTCTACAACTGCTTCGGTCAGAGCGAGGTCGCACCACTGACGACGGTGCTGCGACCGGAGGAGCACGAGGCGCGTCCGGACAGCGCGGGCAAGCCGGTTCTGTTCGTCGAGGCACGGGTCGTCGACGCGTCCGGCGACGACGTCCCGACCGGCGAATCCGGTGAGATCGTCTACCGCTCACCGCAGTTGTGCGACGGCTACTGGAACAATTTCAAGGCCACCGAAGAAGCGTTCGCCGATGGCTGGTTCCACTCCGGCGACTTGGTGCGCCAGGACGAGGAAGGCTACATCTTCGTCGTCGACCGCATCAAGGACGTCATCAACACCGGTGGTGTGCTCGTCGCGTCCCGCGAGGTCGAGGACGCTCTTTACACCCACCCCGGCGTCGCCGAGGTCGCGGTCGTCGGGGTGCCCGACGAGAAGTGGGTGGAGAAGATCGTGGCGTTCGTCGTACGCCGGCCCGAAGCGTCCGACCTGGACGTCGAGACGCTCACCGAGCACGCGCGCACGCAGGTGGCGTCCTTCAAGGTGCCCAAGCAGATCGAGTTCATCGACGATCTGCCGCGCAACGCATCCGGCAAGATCCTCAAGCGCGAACTTCGCGGCTGACGAACGAGCCCGCCCCACCGCGACGGGGGTTCGCGGTGGGGCGGGGGCTTGGTTTGCGGTCAGGCCGCGGGCGGATCAGGCCTGACGAATCGCGGAAATCTCGAACTCCAGGGTGACCTTGTCGGAGACCAGGACGCCGCCGGTCTCGAGGGCTGCGTTCCAGGTCAGACCGTACTCCGCGCGGTTGACGACGGTCTTGCCCTCGAAGCCGACACGCTGGTTGCCGAACGGGTCGGTGGCCCCACCCTCGTACTCGAACTCGATGGTGATCGACTTGGTGAGGTCCTTGATGGTCAGGTCGCCGGTGACGACGAGGTCATCGCCCTTGGCCTGGACGTCGGTGCTCTTGAAGGTGATCGTCGGGTACTTCTCGACGTCGAAGAAGTCGGCGCTCTTCAGGTGCCCGTCACGGTCGGCGTTGCGGGTGTCGACCGACGCGGTGTCGATCGTGACGTCGATGGACGCATCCTGCAGGTTCTCACCGGTGACGGCCTTGCCGTCGACCTCGTTGAACGAGCCGCGGACCTTGGTGACCATCGCGTGGCGGACCACGAAGCCGATGCGGGTGTGCGACGGGTCGATAACGTAGGTGCCGTTCAGCGTGTCGATACCGGACATATGTAGTGCTCCTTGTTGAATGCGGTGCGGCCGAGCCGACGCCGCAGCTGTTGTTGACGTGTCACCAACTATAGGGTGCTATTCTTGACATGTCAACTATGCCGAGGGGAGCCCGGAAATGAGCGGGAACGAGACACCCGAGCCGCGTTGGCTCGACGACCGACAGCAGCAGGTCTGGCGCCAATGGCTGCTCGCACATCGCGAGTTGAACGCGCTGATCGCGCGGCAGTTGCAGGCCGACGGCGGACTCTCACTCCCCGACTTCGAGGTGTTGGTCGCACTGAGCGAGGCACCTGACCGCCGGTTGCGCGCCACCGTGCTGGCCGACGGGATGTTCTGGGAGCGCAGCCGACTGTCGCATCAGGTCAAGCGGATGGAAGCACGCGGACTGGTCAGCCG
This sequence comes from Yimella radicis, assembly GCF_054778255.1. Lineage (NCBI taxonomy): Bacteria > Bacillati > Actinomycetota > Actinomycetes > Micrococcales > Dermacoccaceae > Yimella > Yimella radicis. The sequence continues at coordinate 14,064 of NZ_BAAGZR010000006.1, read as the reverse complement.
TATCGACTGTGAGCAGGACCGCCGCGGTGCCTGGATCGGGATCACGGCCGAGGGTCAGGCCGCGCTCAAGAAGGTCGCACCCGGCCACGTCGAGACGGTGCGCCGTCACCTGTTCGATCGCCTGGATGAATCATCGCTGGAGGCCCTGGGCCGCGCGACCAGCACGGTCCTGGACGGCATCGACGGGCCGGAGGTCACCTACCCGAACACGAAGGTTTCCTGATCCGAGAAGGTTTTCTCCTTCTCGGAAGGTGATCGAACCTTCTCAGCGGTAGAGAACCTTCTCCGTCCGACCGGCGACCGTCCCTCTGGTTTGACAGGATCGACCCATGCTCAAGGGCCACCTCTTCCTGCTGCACGCCGACCTGGCCGATGTCGCGTACGACGCGATCGTCCTTCCCACTGACTCCACCTTCTCGGTGCGTGAGGAATGGAAGAAGCTCGGCGTCGACACCAGCAAGCCCGCACGCTTCGACGAACAGCACTTCGGCGGGACCGGTCGCACCTGGTGGGTCGACGTCACCGACGGCGGACGCTCGGACGCTGACGCGCTCGTCGCGCACCTCGCCGCTTGTCTGGACGATGTCGCCGCGACACTGAACACCCGCCTGGCGCGGGTCGCCGTCCCGGTGCTCGGTGTCGGCGGTGGCGGGCTCGACGACGAATCCGGCTCTGTCCAGGGCCGATTGCTCGACGTACTGGTGAAAGCCGCCGAGCATCACGTGCTCGACATCCTGCTCACGACCATCGACGAGCGTCGTTTCCAGGCACTTCAGGACGCCCGACTCGGAGATCCGACGCGATGGTTCCCGGGGTTCGCACAGTCCGGGCGTCCGGACGAGCCCGCGCTCTCCCTGGCGCAGACCCTCGGCACCCGCGCCCGCAAGGGTGAACTGTCGCTCTTCCTCGGCGCAGGCGTGAGCGTCGGTGCCGGACTTCCGGCTTGGCGAACCCTCGTTGCCCGGATCGTGGCGGCCGCGAAGCTGCCGGACACGATCACGCCCCAGTCGTTCGGCGAACTGTCGCTGCTGGATCAGGCCGAGTTGCTGCAGCGGCGCGACCCGAAGTTCGCCTCGGCGGTCGTCGATCAGGTCAAGACGGTCAAGCGTCCCGGGCTGTCGCATCTGCTGCTCGCCGCGCTACGGGTTCAGCAGTCGGCCACCACCAACTACGACGATCTCTACGAACGTGCGGTGAGTTCCGCCGACCACCGCATACGCCTGGCGGTGCTGCCGTACGAACGGCGCACCGACGGACGGCCCTGGCTGCTGAAGATGCACGGCGATGTGCAGCATCCGGACGACATCGTGCTCACCCGCTCACAGTTCGCGGCGTACGACGCACGGCACCGCCCGGCCGGTGCACTGTTCCAGTCGATGTTGTTGACCTCGCACCTACTGGTCATCGGAGCATCGCTGACCGACGACAACGTCCTGCGACTGGTGCACCAGGTGCGCGACTACCTGCGGCCGACAGCCGGCCCCGCGAACTTCGGCACCGTACTGAGTCTTCATCCCGACCCGGCGCGGGCGGCGCTCTGGCAGGACGAACTCGACTGGATCAGCGTCGACCGGGAGGGTGACGACCCCGGACGCGTGCTCGAGATCTTCCTGGACGCCGTCGCCATGCATGCCTGGTCGGCATCGACCAGCGTCCTGGACGAACGCTTCGATAATCAGCTGACCATCGACGAGCGCGACCTTGCGCAACGAGTGCGCGAGATTGCCGGCGAGGTCGAGAGACAGACCGGCCACGCCTGGCAGGGACTCAAAGGCGCCCTGCGACTCTGATCGCTCAGAGTGCGTCGATCGCTTCCTCGATCACGTCGAGGCCTTCGTCCAGTTCTCCGTCGCTGATGATCAACGGCGGGAGCAGGCGGATGACGTTGCCGAAAGTGCCGCAGGTCAACGTCAACACGCCCTGCGAATTGGCTTGAGCAGCAACCTTCTTGGCTGCATCCGCATTCGGGGTGATGCCGTCGTCGGTGACGAACTCGATCGCGAGCATCGCTCCACGACCGCGCGCCTCACCGACGTACGGGGACGACTGCACGAAGCTTTCCAGCCGCGGCATCGCCACCGCTTCGATCTGTTTCGCACGACCGACCAGGTCATCGCTCTCGATGACCTCGATCGCCGCGAGCGCAGCAGCACAGGCCACTGGGTTCCCGGCGTACGTACCGCCGATGCCACCGACCGGCGCCGCGTTCATGATCTCGGCCCGCCCGGTGACCGCGGAGATCGGCATTCCACCACCGAGCGCCTTGGCGGTGGTGATGAGGTCGGGCTCGATGTTCTCGAACTCGGAGGCGAAAAGCGTTCCGGTACGGGCGAATCCGGTCTGAATCTCGTCGGCGACGAACACGATGCCGTGCTCACGCGCGAAGTCCTGCACACCCTTGAGGAAGCCGGGCTCGGGAGCGATGAAACCGCCCTCCCCCGCGATCGGCTCGGCCACGATGCAGGCGACGTTGCCGGCACCGATCTGGGTCAGCACCATCTCCTTCAGCATCGCCAGCGCCTCGGACGCAGCGTTCTCGCGCCCGTTCGGCCAGCGGAAGCCGTACGCGGTCGGCGTCCGGTACACCTCGGTCGCGAACGGACCGAATCCCTGCTTGTAGGGCACGTTCTTCGCGGTCATCGACATCGTCATGTGCGTGCGCCCGTGGTACGCGTGATCGAGGACGACGACTGCCGGGCGACCGGTGTAGGCGCGGGCGATCTTCACGGCGTTCTCGATCGCCTCCGCACCACTGGTGAACAGCGCGCTGCGCTTGTCGAAGTCGCCCGGCGTCAACTCGTTCAGCTTCGCGCAGACGTCGACGAAGCCTTGGTACTCGGTCACCATGAAGCAGGTGTGGATCGCCGACTTCGCTTGTGCAGCAACGGCTTCAGCGACCTTCGGGTTCGCCGCACCGACACTGGTCACTGCGATACCGGACGCGAAGTCGATCAGCTTGTTGTCGTCGACGTCGACCAGCATCGAACCCTCGACATGGTCGATGAAGATCGGCGAGGTGATACCGAATCCGCTGGAGACGGCCTTCTCGCGAGCAGCGTGCAGTTCACGGGACTTCGGCCCCGGGATCTGCGTGCGCAACTGACGGATCGACGCGACGGTCGCTGACTGTGACTCGGACATTGTGACGGCTCCCGAACGTGGTGACATTTCGAAGTCGAACTCTTGAGCCCGACCTGGCCAACGGTATGCCCTCGTCCGCGACTTGTCTCCCGGGACTGTCAGACCGTGCTCCTACAGTGGTGCCATGACCTCGACGACTCCCCCCGAACCGCTTCCGGTCGAGGTGAGTCGCCGCTTTCCAAACAATTACGCGGTGCTCGACGTCGAGACCAGCGGACTCGACCCGCGCCACCACCGCGTCCTGCAGGTCGCGGTCACCCAACTCGATGCATCCGGGTCGATCGAGCGACGCTGGAGCACGTTGGTCGATCCAGGCGTCGATCCGGGTCCCGTCGACCTCCACGGCATCACTTCCGAGCGCCTGGCCGGAGCGCCCACGTTCGCCCAGATCGCGCCGACCGTCGCCGACCTCGTCCGTGATCGTGTCGTCGTGGCACACAACGCACGTTTCGACTGGGCCTTCCTCGCCGCCGAGGCCAAACGCGTCGGCTTGACGTTGCCCACTCGCGAGCGCCTGTGCACGATCGAGCTGACCCGCGCGCTGAAGACTCCTGCGGCCACGTTCTCCCTCGAATCCCTGTGCACTTACTGGAACGTCCCACAGGCCAGACCGCACGACGCCGAGGACGACGTCCGGGTGCTCGTCGAGGTGCTGCGCCACGCACTCACCGACGCCCACACCCAGCGCATCGCGCTTCCGATTCGTGATCCTTACGCCCGGATTCCGTTGCGTCGCAAGCTTCGTCGTCGTTACCGTCGTCTTCGGTGGAAGCTGCGCCGCCGCTGGAACAACATCCGCGCTCACGCACACGGTGTGCCGCACAACCCCCAGGCATAACTGCAGGGTGCCGGTAAAGCGCACCCCACCTCATCGGTAAGGAAACGGTCAGCGCGAGGACGTCTCCGATCAAGGTTTCGTCTTGCCTTGGTCAAGCTTTGTCAAAGCCGCTGTCCTACTAACGGACGCAGGGAGCACCCTCAGCGAACGGCGTGTCACCCCGCACGCCGTTCCCTTTCCCGCTCCGTAGGAGGAGTACATGAAGCGCACAGCGCTCGGCCTCGTGGCCCTCGGTTCCGTTGCCGCCCTCACGCTCGGCACACCTGCCGACGCGGCGAACGTCGCCGCCCCCAAGGCCGCTGCCCCCGCGGCCGCCATGTCGGTCACCCCGGCCACCTACGCCGGTCAGATGGCGGCGGCCGGTAAGGCCGCCGGCGACACCGCGAAGTCCCTCGGCCTCGGCGCCAAGGAGAAGCTGGTCGTCAAGTCGGTCATCACCGACCCGGACGGCTCCACGCACACCCGCTACGACCGCACCTACGCCGGGATGGAGGTCATCGGCGGCGACCTCATCGTCAAGCGTGACGCGGGCGGCAAGATCGTCGACACCATCTGGAACGTCGAGGCAAAGGTCTCGCTGCCGTCCGGTACCGCGAAGGTCACCGACGCCGGCGCCCGCCAGAAAGCGGTCGGCCACAGCGCCAAGCGCACCAAGGACGGCGCGCTCAAGCAGGTCAAGGCGACGAAGTCCGAGCAGGCCGTCATCCTCCACGCCGACGGCACCGCGAGCCTCGTCCGCGCCGTCACCACCGAAGGCGTCGCGCACAACCAGACCCCGAGCCGCCAGGTCGTGATGGTCGACGCGTCGACCGGCGCCGTGGTCTCTTCGAGCGAGACCATCCACGCCGGCACCGGTCGCGGCGTGTTCGTCGGCAGCGTGAACCTGTCGACCACGTACTCGGGTGGCGCCTACCAGTTGCGCAACCCGAGCACCGGCAATTACACGACGGACATGAACAACGGCACCTCCGGCACCGGCACCCAGTTCACCGACTCCGACGATGCCTGGGGCACCGGTTCCACCAGCAGCCGTCAGTCGGCGGCCGTCGATGCACAGTTCGGAGCCGACACCACGTTCGCCTACTTCAAGAACGTGCTCGGCCGTAACGGCATCTGGAACAACGGTACCGGCGCTCGTAGCCGCGTCCACTACGGCAACAGCTACGTCAACGCCTTCTGGGACGGTACCCAGATGACCTACGGCGACGGCCGCAACAACGCTGCCCCGCTGACCGAACTCGATGTCGCCTCGCACGAGATGACCCACGGCGTCACCGAGAACACCGCGAACCTCGACTACGGCAACCCGGGCGCCGGCCGCTACGTGGAGTCGGGTGGCCTCAACGAGGCGACCTCGGACATCTTCGGCGTCGCCGTCGAGTTCCACGCTGCTCTCCCCGCCGACAACCCCGACTACTACATGGGCGAGCTGATCAACCTCAACGGCAACGGCACGCCGCTGCGTTACATGGACAAGCCGAGCAAGGACGGCGTCAGCCTGGACTGCTACTCCTCCAGCACGATCACCGTCGACCCGCACTACTCCTCCGGCCCGTTGAACCACTGGTTCTACATGGCTGCCGAAGGGTCGGGTTCGAAGACGATCAACGGGGTCTCCTACAACTCGCCGACTTGTGGTGGCGCACCGGCGGTCACAGGCGCAGGACGGACCAACATCGAGAAGGTCTGGTACCGCACCCTGTCCACCAAGCTCACCACGAGCTCGAACTACCGGGCAGCTCGTGAAGGTGCGATCAAGTCGGCGATCGAGCTGTACGGCTCGAGCAGCGCGGTCTGCACCGCGGTCGAGAAGGCGTTCAACGCGATCACCGTTCCCAAGGGCACGGCGGCCTGCTCCGGCACCACCGACCCCGGCCCGACCGACCCGACGCCGACCGGCAGCGAGCGTGTCACCAACGGTAGCTTCGAATCCGGTAGCACCGGTTGGACCGGCACCAGCGGACCGATCACGAACAACATCGGCCGCACCGCGCACAGCGGCAGCTGGAAGATGTGGCTCGGCGGAAACGGTACGACCTCCTCGGAGTACGAGCAGCAGACGGTGACCATCCCGTCGACGTCCACCTCGGCCACCCTCACCTACTGGGTGTCCGTGGACTCGTCCGAGACCACCTCGTACACCGCGTACGACAAGGCATCGGTGACGGTGACCCCGTCCGGCGGCACGGCCCGCACGGTTGCTTCGTACTCGAACCTGACCAAGGGTGCGTGGAAGCAGGTCACGGTCGACCTGTCCGCCTACAAGGGCCAGTCGGTCACGTTGAAGTTCTCGGCCACCGAGGACTCCTCCGCCCAGACGAGCTTCGTCTTCGACGACGTCTCGATCAAGGCTTGATCGAACGCGTCTGCTGAACGTGAAGTGGCCGGGTCCGCGGGGGACCCGGCCACTTCGCCATTTTCTTTGCCTGTCAGACCAATTCCCGATCCGGCACGTGCTGCAACCTGCTCGGCCACCAGATCTTCGCTCCGACGTCCAGGTTCAGCGCAGTGACCAGCACGCCCCAGACGATGACGGTCTTTCCCCTCGGTCTGCGTTGACGAACCCAACCCTCCTCCCCAGGGGTGGGCAGCACATTCCCGTCCACTGGCGGTTTCGAGGTCGGGCCAACCCGACACGGCGGACGACCCGCCTCGTTAGGGTCGGGTCATGAGCCGGTCCTATTGCGCCCTGTACGTCGATGCCGGATACCTGTTGGCGGCCACCGCCACCTGCGTCTCGGGGAGTTCGTTGCGTGCCGGTGTGGTCGTGGACCACCAGCGTTTGATCGAGCAGCTCATCGCGCAGGCGGAACGGTTGAGCGGACTGCCGTTGCTGCGCGTCAACTGGTACGACTCCGGCGGACAGCGTGGTGGCAACCCGGACGAACTGCAGGAACGCATCGGCATGCTGCCGCGCGTGAAACTGCGCTTGGGACGCCTGTCGTACGGCGGCGAGCAGAAGGGTGTCGACCTGCGCATCGGGCTCGACCTCGCTACCCACAGCCGCAACCGGATCGTCGACATCATCTATCTGCTCAGCGGCGACGACGATCTCACCGAAGCAGTGGAAGAAGCTCAGCACCTCGGCGCCCAGGTGATCGTGTTGGCCGTGCCGGACAAGGACGGGAACCCCAACGGTGTCTCCAAGCACCTGTGGCGCGAGGCCGACGACGTCCAACTCGTCGATCCGTCGATCATCGACGACACCGTGTTCGTGCGCACCACGCCGGCTCCCGCCCCCGAGCAGCCTTCGGCCACCGAAACCGCTGAACCGCAAGTAGATGCGGCGCCTACTCCCACGAGTATCGGCGCTCGCCCGAGCCCGAAACAGATGCCCGCCAAGCGGGTCGACCGACCGGCGCCAATTCCGGTACCGATCGACCTCGACCGGGTCGACCCGGCGATGTTGGTCACCGCCGACGAGGAGGCCGCGATCACCGCGGTCAGCAAGGCCGTCGTGTCGTCGTGGATGCGTTCGGCGTCGCCGAGCGCGCGCGCTCACCTGCTGGAGCGCAAGCCGTCGATCCCGCCGGAACTCGACCGGGCGCTGCTGGTCGACCTGTCCGGTCGCCTCGGTGTCTACGAGATCAGCGAGCCCACCCGTTTTCGGCTCCGTACCCGATTCTGGGACGTCGCCGAGGAATTCGCCGAGTAGCGGGAGCAAACGAAAAGTGGCCGCAGGAACGGCCACTTTCGTTGACTACCGGTGTAGGTCACTCGGCGTCGTCGAAGTCCTTGGCGACGCGGCGGTGGGCTTCCCAGATCTCCTGCGGCAAACGCTCGAACGCCTTGAGGTGCTCCTCGCGGTAGCCCATCTCTTCGCGCCAGCGCGGCACGTCGATCGACAGGATCCTGTCGAGGTCGGCCTGCGGCATCTCCAGGCCTTCGAGGTTGAGTTCCTCCTGCTTGGGGATGATGCCGGCCGGCGTCTTGACGCCGTCGACCTCGCCGTTCTTCAGCGCCATCAGCCACAGCAGCGGACGCAGGTTCTCGCGGTAGCCGGGCCACAGGTAGTGACCGTCCTCCTGGCTGCGCTGGAACCAGTTCACGTGCGCGAAGATCGGCTTGTCCTTGACGGCGCCGACGATGTCGAGCCAGTGCTGGGCGTAATCGCCCTCGCCGTATGACATGAACGGGCGCATCGACATCGGGTCGTAACGCAGCACGCCCTCCTTGCCGTCGGCCGCAGCGGTTGCCTCGGCGCCGAGCGTCAGACCGTCGTACACACCTTCGGCGAGGTCGTCGATCGCGCGGATCAGCGGTTCACGGTCGCGGGTGCGGCCACCGAAGATGATGCCGTCGATCGGCACACCCTTGGGGTCCTCGAAGTCCTGCGCGACGTTCGGCACATTGGCCAGCGTCGTGGTGAAGCGGCTGTTCGGGTGCGCCCACGGGGCGCTCTTCTCGTCATCGCTGCGCTCGGAGATGAGGCGACCGCGCCAGTCACGCCAGCCCTCGACGTCCGAGGGGGTGTTCGGGGTCTTGCCCTCCCACCACACCTCGTGGGTCTTCTCGTTGTAGGCGACGTTGGTGAAGATCGTGCCGGTGCCGGGTGCCACGGACGCGAGCGCCGTCGGGTTGGTCTTCTCGTTGGTGTCCTTGGCGACACCGAACGCACCGAACTCGGGGTTCATGCCGTAGAGCTTGCCGTCGTCGCCGACCCACAGCCAGGCAATGTCGTCGCCGTAGAAGGAGACTTCGTAACGGTCGCCCAGGGCGTCCGGCGGGAGCATCATGGCCAGGTTGGTCTTGCCCGAGGCACTCGGGAAGCCACCACAGATGTGGTACTCCTTGCCGGTTTCCTTGTCCTTGATGCCGATCAGCATGAACTGCTCGGACAGGAACTCCTTGGAGGCCCATCCGTCGTACGCCGCCTGGCGCAGACCGTGGGCGATCTTGCCCAGCAAGGCGTTGCCGCCGTAGCTGGAACCGAAGTGCAGGATGGTGCGCTCGTCGGCGACGGTGACGAAGTAACGCTGGTCGTCGTCGGTGCCCTGGCCGAGGTTCTCGAGGTCGCCGGTGACGTGCACGGCGCGTACGAAGTGGTCGGGCTCGGCGAGCTTGTTGATGTAGTCGGCGCCGACGCGGGCCATGCGGATCATGTGCAGGACGACGGTGCGCGAGTCGGTGAGTTCGACGCCGGCGGCGTACTTCTCCAGCGGAGCGCCGGGGGGCGACATCAGGTAGGGGACGACGTACATCGTCTTGCCCTTCGAGGCGCCGGTCATGCGCTCGACCTGGACCTGCTTCATCTCCTGCGCCGGGCGCCAGTTGTTGTAGACACCCTTGTCGCTCTCACGGTTCGTGGCGACGATGGTGCGCTCCTCCGAGCGCGCGGTGTCCTTCTCGTAGCTGCGCGAGTAGTACAGGCCCTCCCCGGCCGGCTCGAGCTCGCCCGCGTCCAGGCATTCCTGGATCAGTCGCGCGTCATCCTCGGCGCCGACCACTTCGACGCGGTCCGCGCCGGTGATCTTCGCCCAGTGTTCGACGTACTCGCGAACATGGGGATTCGTCAGGCCACCGGCTTCGAGCGCCGCCGCCACATCAACCATCGGTTCACTTCCCTCTCAACGGGTGCGAGGCATGACGTCGCGGTCGGACGTCATTGTCCTAGCTACTACCCAGAATAGTACTTCTTCTTGGGGTTGGCCGTACTGGGGTCAAATCTGCCATGGCCGACAGCGGCGGTGTGATGCGGGTCCTATTTACTTACCCGGCGGTAACATCTTGGCTCGCGCAGGACAAAGCCCGATCTTTGTCAGCAGTTGCTGTCACTCAGGTGGTCGACCCGAGTTCGACCTCACTCAACACACCCTCGGTCCGTAGGTCACCCAGTCGATCGACCAGCCGCTCGCGCAACGTCCACGGGTCGATGGTGTTGACGAACACCCCTGTGCCGCCTTCGAATCCGGCCGGGTTGTTGATCCGCCACTTGATGACCGCCCGCAGCGGCATGCGCACGTCCGGCACGGACGGCGGCTGGTGGTGCCACTCCTCGTTCGTGGGTACGAGCACGCCGGTCGCGGCATGACAGGCGTGGACCAGATCGGACCAGCCGCGCAGCACCTCGTCCCCCAACTCCCACGGCAGCCCGTCGGCCTTGGTGAACACGTCGATGCCCGGGTAGCGGTGCCCGACGCCGGCGAATGCGATCGCGTGCTCGTTCTCGGCGATGACCAGACCGTGCGTGCGCGCGAGGTCGGGCCCGAACCGGCGGTAGATCTCCGGGTCCTTGCGCCACTTGGCGATCTCGCCGCGCAGTCGACCACCGATGCGGTCGATCGCGACCAGTTGCTTGTGCAGATGCTCGAACGACGCCCCGGCGGGCGCGAGCCAGTTCTGGAAGATCGAGACGTACTGCGCGTGCGGGTTGCCCTCGTACAACCGCCGTGCACTGCTGACCGTCGCCCGGACGAAAGCGGTGTGCTCGTGCGGGCTGAGCGTGCCGGACGACGCGAGCTGGTCGGTGCGCGTCGCGCCGTCGACGTAGTGCCGGCGGGCGACGATCACGTCATGGCAGCCGGCGAAGAAGCCGCGTGACTCGTTCTGCAGCAGGTCGTCGGCCAGGTCGGCGGATTCCTCACCCTTGGCCTTCAACCGGGTGCGGACGAGGTCGCGAACGTGCCGGCGACCCAGTTCCGTCGACAGGTAGTGCTCCTCGCGTTCGAGTGCCGCCGGACCACCGTCGTACCCGTGGTTGAGGTGCCAGTAGTCGTAGGAGAGGATCTCGAAAAGGTTTGGTATCCGGCGGAACTCGGCCGGCGCCGCAATCACCTCGTCCGCCGTGAGGCCACTTGTCTCGACCCAGCCGGACTCGACCCGGGTCCAACGAGTGCGCTCCGGCGTCGTCTCCAGGTAGCGCCCTTCACAGAACGCGCACCGGTTGCGGATCTCGTGTTCGGTGAGCGAGTGCACGTCGTCCAGCACCGACGGCAGCGGACGGTTGCCGCGGCCGGGCACCGTCCACACCTCCGTGCCGGAAAACGGGTTGATCTGCTTCACGGTGCCGTCGGGCAGTCGCAGCAACGGCTCCATGCACTCAACCCTAGGCCGCGGGGGATACTCGGGTCAGACCTCGCCACCGCCTTGACACCGCCTTGCCACCGTCCCGCTAGGAGCACCCCATGGCCCTCACCCTCGGGTACAAAGCGTCAGCCGAGCAGTTCGGCCCGCGCGAACTCGTCGACCTCGGCGTCGCCGCCGAGCAACACGGAATGCAGTCGGCCTTCGTCAGCGACCATTTCCAGCCCTGGCGCCACGACGGCGGGCACGCACCGTTCGCGATCTCGTGGATGTCGGCCGTGGGCGCGCAGACCAGCGACATCACGCTCGGCACGTCCGTCACGACTCCGACCTTCCGTTACAACCCCGCGGTCGTCGCGCAGGCGTTCGCAACGATGGGCTGCCTGTTCCCGGGACGGGTCGTGCTCGGCGTCGGCACCGGCGAAGCCCTGAACGAGATCGCCACCGGGTTCGAGGGCGAGTGGCCGCCGTTCAAGGAGCGCTTCGCCCGTCTACGTGAGGCCGTCCGACTGATGCGACAACTGTGGAAGGGCGACGAGGTCACCTTCGAGGGCGACTACTACCGCACCGACTCAGCGTCGATCTACGACGTGCCCGACGGCGGGATCCCGGTGTACGTCGCGGCCGGCGGCCCGACCGTCGCCAAGTACGCCGGACGCATGGGTGACGGGTTCATCTGCACCTCCGGCAAGGGCATGTCGCTCTACACCGACGAACTGCTGCCCGCGGTGAAGGAGGGCGCTGAGCTGGGCAAGGGTTCTTACGAGGCCCTCGACAAGATGATCGAGATCAAGTTGTCGTACGACACCGACCCGGCGAATGCCCTTGAGAACACTCGCTTCTGGGCTCCCCTGTCACTCACTCCCGAGCAGAAGCACTCGGTCGATTCACCGCGCGAGATGGAGCGCCTGGCCGACGAACTCCCGATTGAGCAGGTCGCCAAGCGGTGGATCGTCGCCTCGAACCCGGACGAGGTGCTCGAGCAGGTCAAGCCGTACGTCGACGCCGGATTCGACCATCTGGTCTTCCACGCGCCCGGCCACGACCAGCGCCGCTTCCTGGAGCAGTTCGAGCGCGACCTGGCCGACCCCCTGCGCTCCCTCGGCTGACCAGCAGAATCCGCGTGAGTTTGTGCCCTTCGCCGAGTCGGGCGAAGGGCACAAACTCACGCCGATTTCAGCACTGTCTGCGCAAGCATGGCCAACGCGGTGGACGGTCTGTACCCGCCCTTCCCCGAGAAAGTGCGTCCGCTCGTGCCGTGCGACCGCGCTGCGTTCGACGCGTTCTGCGAACTTTCGTGGGTGAGTGTCCGGGGTACTGTGGGGGTCGCGCGTTCACGCGCCCTGCTCCGCTGCCAGGCCGGTCGGAGCCGAACGACACAGCCGCCGATGCCAGGCCGATCGGCTGGAGAACTGTCATGCCTGTAGAGATCAGTCCCGAGCGGATCGCCGAACTCACCGAGATCGAGGCGGCCAAGCTCGACAAGAAGACCCAGAAGTCCAAGGAGATGTACGCCCGGGCGCAGAAGCACCTCGCCGGCGGCGTCGCGTCGTCCTACCAGCTGCGCGACCCGTGGCCGATCTACCTGGAGGGTGGTTCGGGCCCGCGCGTGTGGGACGTCGACGGCAACGAGATGTGGGACTTCCACAACGGCTTCGGCTCGATGGTGCAGGGTCACGCGAACCCGATCATCGGCAAGGCGATCGCCGACCGTTACCCCAAGGGCACGCACTTCGCGGCACCCACCGAGGACGCCATCGTCGTCGGTGACCAGCTCGCCCGCCGCTGGAACCTACCGAAGTGGCGTTTCACGAACTCCGGTTCGGAGTCGACGATGGACGCCATCCGCATCGCCCGTGCATACGCCGGTCGCGACACCGTGATGAAGATCTTCGGGTCGTACCACGGCCACCATGACACCGTCATGGTCTCGATCGGTGTGCCCTACGGCGAGATCGGCGACAAGGACAACCTTAAGTCGCTGCCCTACGGCGCCGGCATCCCGGACGCCACGGTGCAGATGACAGTCGCGGTGCCGTTCAACGACGCCGAGGCGATGGAGCGCCGCATCATCGCCCTCGACAAGGAGGGCCGCAAACCCGCCTGCGTGATCATGGAAGCCGCCATGATGAACCTCGGTGTCGTGCTCCCCGAGCCCGGCTACCTCGAGGCCGTCCGCGAGATCACCAAGAAGCACGGCATCGTGCTGATCTTCGACGAGGTCAAGACCGGTCTGCAGGTCGCCGCCGGTGGCGCCACCGAGCGCTTCGGCGTGCTGCCCGACATGGTCACCCTCGCCAAGGGTCTCGGCGCCGGTCTGCCCACCGGCGCGATCGGTGGCTCCGAGGAGGTCATGTCGGTCGTCGAGGACGGCACCGTCTACCAGGTCGGCACCTACAACGGGAACCCGCTGGGTGTCGCCGCCATGCGCGCGAACCTGCTCGAGGTGCTGACCCCGGACGCCTACAGGCACCTCGGCCACCTCAACGACCGCATCGTCGGTGGCTGCCAGGACGTCGTCGACAAGTACGACCTGCCCGGGTACGCCGTCGGCATCGGCTCGAAGGGTTGCGTGACGTTCGCGCCGGAGAAGGTCGTCGACTACGCCAGCTACAAAGAGCACCAGAACGGCCCGCTGGCCGACCTGGCGTGGCTCTACAACATGAACCGCGGCATCTTCATGACCCCGGGTCGTGAAGAGGAGTGGACGCTGTCGATCACCCACACCGACGAGGCGATCGACGCGTACGTCTCGGTGTTCGACGAGATGGCCCGCGACCTCACCGTCGGCTGACCAGCCGTTGTTCAGAGTGGTCCCGTCCTCGTTTGGTGACGGGATCTCTCTCCAACAGCGGTAGACGCGCGCGTCTACCCGCCCCGTTTCATCTCTTGCCGCGGATCTGCAGAACGGTGCACCTGCTCCACATGGGTCCGCCCCTTACTGGCTCTCCGCATTTGAGCGGGGCGTGTGCTGATTTCATGCTGCTGGTCTCTGCCCTCGGGTGAGGGCGATGTGGACCATGATGCGCCTTCGGTAGTTGTCCATGTTGGTGAAGCCGCAT
>NZ_BAAGZR010000005.1:0-2376 GCF_054778255.1 Yimella radicis | reverse complement strand
CACCCAGCTCCGCCCGCTGCGTCAGGCCGCCGGGATCACCATCGAGACCGCCGCGCACGACCTGCACTGGTCCATGGCCACCGTCTCTCACATCGAACGCGGACACACCTCCAACCGCGCCGCGATCATCACCTACTGCGACTACCTCGCCACCCAGCAGCCACCCGGTTGCGCAATATAGGAGCATCCCTCATCCGTGAAGAGCCAGTTAACTGCGATCGCCTCCACCAGGCCAGCTTGGGCATCTGAGGTGATCGGCCGGACCCCGGTGAGGCCGCGGGCGACGAGGTCGGCGAAGAACTCGTTCCAGACTGGACCGGTCTCGGCGGTGGACACGCGCATGCCGAGGACCTCGCGGTGCCCGTCGCCGTTGACGCCGGTGGCGATGAGCACGACGGGCGTTGATCACCCGACCGCCCTCGCGCAGCTTCAGCGTCAATGCATCTGCGGAGTCGAAGGTAAACGGTCCTGCGGCACCCACGGCCGGTGCCTGAACTGCTCGACTTGGTCGGCTGCCATCCGGGAGGCCTTCGACTTGCTCAGCGAGTCGATCCCGAGGGTCTTGACCAGTTTGTCCATCCGCCGGGGGGTACGCCGGCGAGCTGGCAGTCGGCGCCGACAGTGATTAGCGCGGCCTCTGAGCGCTTGCGGCGCTCGAGCAGCCACTCTGGGAACGACGTGCCCTTGCGGAGGTTGGGGATCGCGACCTCGATCGTCCCGACCCGGGTGTCCAGGTCGCGGTGACGGTAGCGGTTGCGTTGGTTGAACCGGCCCGGGCTGGGGCGGCCGTACTCGGCGCCGACCACCGCGTCGGCGTCCGCGGAGAGCAGGGCGTTGATCATGGTCTGCAGCAGAGCGTGCATCAGATCGGGCGACGCTTCGGCGAGTGTTCGCCGAGCAGACGTGCAGGGTCGACAACGTGAGGAGCGGTCATCGTGATGACCCCGTTCGAGAGGTCCGTAGGAGGTGCACTCGAAGGATCTCGCGGTGGCCGCGTCCGACGTACACGCCGGTGACCAACTCAGCGACCGCGCTACACAGAGATGATGGATGCGGCTCCGGTGCCGGTGTGACTCGCTCTTACACCGACACCCCGTGCGGGTTGTCCTTCAGTGGATCTGTCCACCGACGCCGGAGTTTCCGCAGGCCGGGTGGAACATAACTTGATAGGAGCCTGACCGGGAAGTCGCGCGCCTTTGTGCTGTCTGCCCCGACCGACCTGCGGTGACGTCATTCACCGTTGGAAGGGAACCGTCCTTGTCGAGCATGCCAGTCGTCGCGATCCCCGCCAGCACGCCTGCCGAGATGCTGTTGGTCGCTGGAATCGATACCCGCAAGCTCACCCACCACGTAGCCGTCGTCGATCATCTAGGGCGCTGCGTCGCTGACCACCAGTTCAACACCACAGAAGTCGGCCACGCCGAGCTGGACGACTTCCTTCAGGCCCACGGCCACGTCGATCGAGTCGGCGTCGAAGGCACCGGCTCGTACGGGGCCGGGATCGCGCGGGCACTCTCGTCGGCTGGGTTCGTGGTCGTGGAGGTCATTCGCCAGAACCGTCAAGCCCGCCGACTTCGCGGCAAGTCCGAGTCCAAAGTCGCTCCTGGTGACCCGCCCCTAACCGGCACGCACCGCTTATCGCTCCCTCAACGGCGACAAAATCGTCGGCGTCCTTGCCCGCAGCCGTCCCCCGACGAGCCGCTCGAATCCCGAAGACGTGGCCCGCCTCAGCCTCAAACTTCGGGCGCTCAGGTACGCAACCCTGAGCACCGAGATCACGGCGATCGATGAACAATTACTGGTCCTGGTGCGCTCGGTGAACCCGCGGCTGCTCACACTCAACGGCGTGGGAGCCATGACCGCCGCGCTGCTCACCGCGGCCGGTGACAACCCAAAACGACTCGCGTCCACGGGCGCCTTCGCTGCGTTAACNCGAGTTCACCGTCCTGCAGCTCGAACGAATCGATGCCGACACGGTGCGTGTCGTCATCGAGGTCATCGACCCGGAGGGCGCCTGCCCCGAGTGCGGGGTGCTCACCTCAAGGATCAAGGAGCGGCCACTGGTTCGAGTCAAGGACTTGCCTGCCTCCGGCCAAAGAACCGATCTGTGGTGGCTCAAACGGCGCTTGGTGTGCCGCGAACCGGCCTGTGGGACAGCGACATTCACGCAGCAGTCCCGCGCTGTGCCGGCACGGTCGCGGCTCACGACCCGGCTACGAGAGAAGATCGGTTCGGCGATCGCGTCGGGCAACCGCGCCGTCAGCGAGGTCGCTAGCGAGTACCAGGTGGCGTGGTCGACCGCGCACCGGGCGCTCATCGCACTGGCCAACCAGTGGCTGCCCGAGCCGGAACCCACCCGCGTGCTCGGCATCGACG
>NZ_BAAGZR010000004.1:0-83358 GCF_054778255.1 Yimella radicis | reverse complement strand
TACCGTCGCCTGGCCGCCACCCACCAAGCACTTCACGACCGTCCCCCGGTACAAGCCCGGCACAGTGTCCCGGAAGTGACGACATTCATGTGTCCCAGAAGTGACGCGTCATGACACGCAGTTCCCTGATGCATTTCCCGTTCCTTCGTGCTCATAGGTTGGTGCGGTGCCTGAAGGACATGTGACCCACCGGATCTCCGGGATCCTCAACGACCGGTTCGCCGGTCACCCGGTGCGCTCGACCTCGCCCCAGGGACGCTTCGACGGTGCCGCCGATCTCGACGGACGCGTCTTCGAGCGGGCCGAGGCCTTCGGCAAACACATGTTCGTCGGGTTCGAACACGTCGAGGAGAAGGTCAACATCCACCTCGGCCTGCTCGGCAAGTTCTTCTTCGCTTCGCAAGTTGATCCGCCGGAGACCGGGGCCATCAGGTGGCGGTTGTCCACGGACCACGAACCGTTCACGATGGACCTGCGCGGTCCCAACGTCTGTCAGTTGCGTTCTCCGGCAGAGGTTTCGAAGATCACGGATGCTCTCGGCCCTGATCCGCTTCGGCTCGACGCCGACCCGGAGAAGGCCTGGGCCCGCATTCACCGATCGTCGTCGCCGATCGCAGTGCTCTGCATGGATCAGAAGATCTTCGCCGGCGTCGGCAACATCTACCGGGCCGAGGCGCTCTACCGGCACGGCATCGACCCCTTCATGGCCGGCAAGTTCCTGCGCCGCGCGGAGTTCGACGCGATCTGGGACGACTTCGTGGCGCTGATGCCGCTCGGTGTCCGCGACGGACGCATCGACACCGTCTACCCCGAGCACACGCCGGAGGCGATGGGTCGCCCCCCTCGGGTCGACAAGCACGGTGGCGAGGTCTACGTCTACCGCCGCGAAGGTCTGCCCTGCCTGGTCTGTGGGACGCCGGTGTCGCGCAAGGAGGTCGGCGCCCGCAACCTGTTCTGGTGTCGCATCTGCCAGCCACGTTCGCGTCGCCGCACCGTCCGCCCCGCCTGAGCCCGCGAACCTACTACTTTTCACCGAGCCCACGAGGTCTGCCTAGTCGGTTCGCGCAGAAGTAGGAGGTTTGCGGCGTTCAGTCTGCGGGATGCTCGTCCGCCATACGGGATGATCGGCGTACGCTTTTCGCATGTCCGCGCCGTCCGTGACCCGCTCCGACGTCGAGGTTGCGCGCGAGCGTCTCGACGAGGTCGTCGTCCGCACGCCGTTGCAGTACTGCGAACGCTGGTCGACTGCGCTCGGCGCCACCGTGCTGCTCAAGCGTGAAGACCAGCAGCCCGTCCGCTCGTACAAGATCCGTGGCGCGCTCAACGTGATCAGCCAACTCAGCGAGACCGAGCGTGCCGCCGGTGTCGTTGCTGCCAGCGCCGGCAATCACGCGCAAGGTGTGGCCCTCGCCTGCGCCGATCTCGGCGTCCACGCCCGCATCTACCTGCCGACCAACACCCCTCGCCAGAAGCGCGACCGCGTCGCCGCGTTCGGCAAGGGTTTCGTCGAACTCGTCGTCGGCGGGGAGTCGTACGACGACGCTGCGGCCGCTGCCAAGCTGGACGCCGAGCGCACCGGTGCGACCCTCGTCCCCGCGTTCGACAACCCGCAGGTCGTCGCCGGTCAGGGCACCGTGATCGCCGAGGTCGTCGACGAGCTCAAGGGCGCGCCGGACGTCGTCCTCGTCCCCGTCGGTGGCGGCGGTCTGCTGGCCGGAACTATTGCCGCACTGGGTGATTCACCGACCAGGATCATCGGGGTCGAACCCGCAGGAGCCGCCAGTCTGGTCGCCGCGCTGGCAGCCGGGGCGCCCGTCACGTTGGATGAGTTGGATGCGTTCGCCGACGGCACCGCCGTCCGTCGTATCGGCGATGTCACGTTCCCGATCATCGCGGCTGCGTCGCCCGAGGTCGTCACGGTCGACGAGGGTGCCCTGTGCGTGGAGATGCTCGCGCTCTACCAGACCGAGGGGATCATCGCCGAGCCGTCGGGTGCGCTTGCTTCGGCCGCGCTGGCGCAGCTGGAGGTCGAACCCGGCCAGACCGTCGTGGTCGTCGTCTCCGGTGGTAACAACGACGTCTCCCGCTATGCCGACGTGGTCGAACGCGCGCTGGTGTACGAAGGCCGCAAGCACTACTTCATGGTCGAGTTCTCCCAGGAACCCGGAGCGCTGAGACGGTTCCTGGACGACGTCCTCGGCCCGGACGACGACATCTCGCTCTTCGAGTACGTCAAACGCAACAACCGCGAGTTCGGACCGGCGCTCGTCGGCATCGAGCTCGGTTCGGCCGAGGACTACGAACCGTTGCTGAAGCGCATGGATGCTTCCCCGCTGCGCATCGAGCACCTCCCACCCGACAGCCCCCTGTTCGGCTTCGTTCTCTGAGCCCAGCACATCTCGCGATGGCTCCGGCGCCGGCGCTGGTGGACCGTCGCCGCTGGTTGAGCCGTGAGGATGAGCTTGCGATTCCTCGCGTGCCGAAACCAAGGTGACCGTTCACGAGCACCCAGCCCACCCGTGCAGTTCTACTCGTAGAAGTACTGCGCCGATCCGGGGTAGATCCAGCTCAGACCCTCGCGCAATCGGTCGCGCCAGTCCTCCCACGAGTGACCGTCGCGTGCTTCGGAGTAGCGAACGTCCATCCCGGTGCCGCGGAACACGTCGACCATCGACCGGTTCGGCACGATCAGCGGCTCGTAGATGCCGCAGGACTGGTACATCCGGTCGACGACGCGGCGCGGTTTGGCACGGTACCGGTTCATGAACCGCACCACCGGGTCGAACGCAGGCCCGCCGCCGTGCTCGTTGCCGATGTCGGTGAACACGAACGAACCCGACTGCACCAGAAGGGAACCGAAGAAGTCGGGGTAGCGGTACGCGGTCGACAGACTGGCAACGCCACCGAACGAGGCACCCATCAGGCAGCGTCCGGCCGGCGTGCCGAGCAACGGCAGTTCACTCTCCAGTCGGGGGATGAGCTCGGAGTGCAGGAAGCGCGCGTGTTGCGCACTGTTGGCGTACTCGCGCGTCCGATCGCCGGGGTTGGTGAACGCCACGATCGTCTCGGCCATGTCGCGGCGGTGGATCAAGTTGTCGAGCACGTTCTTCATCGCGGCAAACTTCAGGAAGTCGTCGCCGTCATGCACGACCAGCAGGGGGTAACGGTGCGTGGTGCTGAATTGCGCGGGCAGGTAGACGCGGCAATGGGATTCGCGACGCAGCGCACCGCTGGCCTGGCGCAGTTCGAGCAGCTCTCCCGGACGTGAGTCGGGATCGAACCGAGCCCACTCCGGCTCGGTGTAACCGGTCGCCTGGCACACCGACGACGAGCCCACCGGACTGTGCGCGAGTTTGGGATTCAGCGGGTCGTTGAACCGTTCGTAGTGCTCTGCGCGACGTACCTCGATCTGGTACTCCACCCGGGACCCGGCCGGCAACTCCATGATCGTGAACCACAGGCTGGTGTTGCCCAGGCGTTTCATCGGCACGCGGTCGGGCTGCCCGACGATGCGGTGGCACACCCACACCTCGTCGACGCCGTCGTGTTCGCCGCCACGGAAGAGGAAGGTGCACTTCGGTCCCTCGACGATCGGCACCTGGTGACGCTGCAGGAACCGGTCGATCCGGCTCTCGTCCAACGGCTTTCGCTCACGCAGTCGGTTGATTGCCAGCTTGCGCATCGTCACCTCCCACAACCTGCATCGGACGCATGATGCCGGCATCGTCGATCACCGGGGTGTCGGCCGGGAGGGTGCCGTCCGAACCGATCACGACGCGCGCGCCGGGGTCGAGCGGGATGCACGTGTTGGGCGCGAACCGGCGGGCCAGCAGCCCCAGGTTCTGCTTGTCGTTCGTCCGCAACCGCTGCTTCGCCGACGGGAACACCGTCACCTCGGGCAGCAGACCGAGGCCGTGGTCGAACACCTCCGAGCAGCCAGGTCCGCGGACCGCGTGCTCGTCGAAGAGCACGACCCGTGAGGTGAGTGCCATCGCGCCGGCCGACCACGCGATGATCGGAAGCCTGTGCAGGCCAACGGCATTCACGTTGAACAGGTGCAGCGCGTCCAGTAGTTCGACGATGTGTCCGCCCGTGATCACGACGGCCGCGGCGTCCGACATCAACTCGGCGACCTCGGCGCGGTGTTCGGCGACTGACGGCCGCTCGTGCGGCGGGAAGTCGCTGTAGAAGCGTCCCTGGATCTCCGCGACGCGGCGGATGTGCTGCTTGTCCATGCCGCGCAACACGTTGACCGCGTCCTCGACGGCGAGTTCACGCAGCGCTGCCGAACCGGAGGTGCGGTGTCGTAGTTCGTCCAGGAACTGCACGATGTGCGAGAGCCCGAGCTGGTAGTTCTCCTGCAGTTCGAGCAGTTGCGAGCGCCGGGCACGGTGCGCGGCGGCGTACTCCGGGTCGGACCCGAACACCTGCTGCATCCGGTGCCACAGGTGCAGGTTCCGCGACCGTCCGCCCAAGTGCCGGTCGAGCTCGGAGTCGTTCTTCTCCCGCTCCTGCCACCCGGCGGTCACGGTCGCGAACGGACCGCCCAGGCCGAGCGAGGACACGAGCTTGTCCAGGGAGGGCCGCCGCTGCGGCCCCAACAGAACGACGGTCATCGTGCAGCACACCCCGAGAATCCGCGTGAGTTGGTGCCCTTCGCCATGCCCGGCGAAGGGCACCAACTCACGCCGATTTCAGCGCTCACTGAGCGCGCACCTGGACGATGCGTCCGATGTCGTCGAGCACACCGCGTAACGTGTCGAAGTCCCTGTGCCGCAGGCGCATCCACGCGTTGGCCATGTAGCCGGCTTCGATCGGCTGGGTGGCCTGGCCGATCGGCAGGTGCTCGTCGATGAGCAGCGATCCGTACTTGCTGCGCACCTCGTCCAGACCGTCGATGTGGGTGATCACGCCGTCCCGGTCGGGGCGCAGGGCGATGATGCCGGACGCGTACTGCCGACTCGGCACGTGCCACACGCGTCCGTGCACGATGGCATCGGCCCAGGCGCGGAAGATGTCGATGTCGTTGCCCGCCGAGTACAGATCCCAGCAACCGACGCCTGGTGGACGCGCGCCGATCTCGCTGAACCGCAAGCCTTTCGGGCTGACGAAGTACTCCATGTGGGTTGCGGACGTCTCGATGCCGAGGGCCGCGTTGACCCGCTCGCCGAGGTCGCGCAGGTCGGCGTACAGACCACCCTCGTCGACCCTGTTGGTCGAGATGTACTGCGGGCTGATCCAGCGGGTGCGCATCGCCTCGAGCACGCCGGGGTAGTAGTGGCAGGCGAAGTCGAGCGTGATCTCGCCGCCGACACTGACGGTGTCGTAGAACCCCTCGTGCCCCTCGATGAACTCCTCGACCGCGACCGACGGCATGTCACCGAGCGCGTCGAGCACCGCCGCGAGCTCGGTGTCGTTGCTGACCTTGTGCGTGCCCGCCGCGCCGGCCCCATCCCGCGGTTTGATGATGATCGGGTAGCCGTTCTCGGCGGCGAACGTCCGGACCTCGTCGGCGCTGGATGCACCGGTCGACGCAGCCGTCGGCACCCCCGCCTTGCGCAACGCGTCCTTCATCGCCGGCTTGTCGCGGCACAGGTAGGTGGTGTGGACGCTGGTGCCCGGGATGCCGTGACGTTCCCGGACGACCGCGGCCGGCAGCGTGTGGGACTCGATCGTCGCCTCGAGCGCGTCGACCCAGGCCAGGCTCTGGAAATGTGAGACCCCGGCTGACAACTGGTCGACGTCGGTCACCGAACCGACCTGGTAGTAGTGGTCGATCCAGCCCTGCAGCTCTTCGTCGAGCCACTCCCAGGGCGTCTCGCCGACGGCGAAGACGGTCGCTCCGACAGCCTTGAGGGCGCGCGGGAACTCGCGCTGGTTGCGGGGGAAGTTGGGTTCGACGAAGACGACGTTCACGCGTCCGAGCCTAGCCAGCTACCGTGCGGTCGGGCCGGTGCGGGCACGACGAAGCCCCCGGGCGAACCGGGGGCTTCGATCGGTGGGCCTGGTGCCGGCTCAATACCGACGGTGACTGCGTCAGTGACGGGAGATGCCGTCGGTCTCGGACGAGACCGGGTTCACCTTGTCGGTGTCGGCAGCAGCGGCCTGGGTGGCGCGCACCGTGGCCTGCGCCTGGCGACGCTCCTGCTTCTTCTTGTTGTTGTCGTAGATCAGGAATCCGCCGGCGGCCACGCCCGCGAGACCCAGCACGATCAGGACGGTGCCCTTCTTCTTGCGCTTCTTCGCAGCGGCCGGGACGACCTTGTCGACGACGTCCTGCGCCTGCGGCGGGAGGGCGAGGTAGGCCTGGGTGGCCTGGTCGCCTGCGCGGTGGCCGGCCTGCTGCGCGGTGGCGGCAGCGGTCGCGATCGCGGTCTGGATGCGCGGCATCCACTCGTCCGAGAACAGCGAGTGCGCCTGGTCACGGGTCAGCCCCGCGAACTCCTGGAGCTTCTCGCCCTTGTTGTCGGCGTGAGCTGCGTCCAGCGCAGCAGCCTTGGCGGCCTCGAACTTGGGCGCAGCAGCCTTCTTGGCGTCCTTGATCTTCGGCGCAGCAGCCTTGCGTGCGTCCTTGTAGGTGGACGCGGCCGTGGCGGCAGCGGTCGCAGCGAGCGGCGCTGCGGCTTCCTTGGCGCTGTGCAGTTTGGGCGCAGCGGCGTCGCGGGCGGCCTCGACGCGCGGGGCGACAGCCTCCCTCGCGGCTTCGACCTTCGGTGAGTTTGCGGCGGCCTCGTTGGCCTTGTCGAGCGCAGCGGTCAGGGCAAGGGACGCGGCGGACTTGAAGTCACGGACGCCGTCCTTGGCCTTGTCGGCCGCCTTGTCGGCGGGCGAGGGGTTGATCCTCAACACGTGTGTCTCCTTTTCCCATGAGGGTCGGGCCCTCGGTCTTCCCATGAGGGTCGGGCCCTCGGACTGTTTTCCACCCTAACGAGCCGAGCGGGCCGATAGGTCGGCGCCGGTTGACGAAGTACGTCACATCGGCGGCTGTCTCGTCGACGGAACCGCCGCGGTGCGCCCGGCGTTCGACAGAGAACGGGTGTTCGGCCCACCCACCCCCGGCAGGCCGAAGGTGAGTGACATGACCGCAGGAACCCTGGACGTCTTCCTGGTGATCATGCTGTCCTGCTACGCCTTCGTCGGCTGGCAGCGCGGCGGCATCACCGGCATTCTCGGGCTCGTCGGCCTCATCCTCGGCGGGATGATCGGCTTCCTGCTGGCTCCGCATATCGTCTCTCTGGCGACGCTCACCCCCACGCACCAGGCGCTCACCAGCGCCTTCATCATCATCGTCGCGGCGCTCGTGGGCCAGGTCTCGGTGGCGACGGTCGGCGAACGACTGCGCTCGCGGCAGCGCGTCCGTGCAGTGCGCGTCGCTGATTCGATCGCGGGTGCGATGGTCGCCTTCGTCTCGGTGGCGGTCGGCCTCTGGTTGGTCGCCGGCGCTGCCCGCACCCTGGTCCCCGAGCGTGCCTCGAATGCCATCGCCGATTCACAGGTGCTCTCCGGTCTGGACGCAGCGATGCCCTCCGGCGCCGATCGGTGGTCGGCGTCCCTGCGCAACGAACTCGACCGCTCCGGGTTCCCCAGGGTGTTCGAGCAAGCCGTCGAACCCGACGTCCCGGACGCCACGGCAGACCCCGGTGTCGCCCGCACCGACGCGGTCGAGCGCGCGTCCCGGTCGATCGTGAGGATCGCCACGGCGCCCACCGAATGCGGCGGGCAGTACGGCGGGTCAGGGTGGGTCCAAGCACCCGGACGCGTGGTCACGAACGCACACGTGGTTGCCGGCTCCGGTCCGGTCACCGTCCAGGTGCGCGGCGAAGGCGAGCGGTTGCGGGCGACCGTGGTGATGTTCGACCCGCGGGCCGACCTGGCGGTGCTGGACGTGCCCGATCTGAAGGCGCCGGCCCTGCCGATGACGTCCACGCCGCTGCGCCCGAACACCGACGCGGTCATCGCCGGCTATCCCGGCGGCGGCCCCTACCGGGTGATCTCGGCGAAGGTGAGCACGCCGCTGCAGGCCCGCGGCCACGACATCTACGGTCAGCCCGGCGTCGACCGGTCGGTGTACGCCGTCAACGCGCCCGTGCGTCCGGGCAACAGCGGCGGTCCGATGCTCACCGCCGACGGACGCGTGGCCGGCACCGTGTTCGCTCGTTCGAAGAGCGCCGGCGACACCGGGTACGTCCTCACCAACCAGATGCTCACCTCGCGCCTGGGGTCGGTGGGTTCGTCCTCCGTTCCGACCGGCGAATGCGCGATCCGATGAGTGCGCGGCGGCGAGCGGGGGCACCGAAGATCACCCGCGGGCGACCGAACACGACGATCGCTCAGAACCTAGACTCGACCGCATGAATGCAACGCTGCACACCAACCACGGCGACATCAACGTCACGCTCTTCGAGAACGACGCGCCGAACACGGTCAAGAACTTCGTCGGCCTCGCCCAGGGCTCGCTCGACTACAACGACGACGCGGGTCGCAAGAACCCTGAGCCGTTCTACGACGGACTCACCTTCCACCGCATCATCCCCGGCTTCATGATCCAGGGCGGCTGCCCGCTGGGCTCCGGCGTCGGTGGCCCCGGTTACACCTTCGACGACGAAATCTCGCCCGACCGCAACTTCAACTCGCCCTACATCCTCGCGATGGCCAACGCGGGCAAGCGCGGCGGCAAGGGCACCAACGGGTCGCAGTTCTTCATCACCGTCGCCCCCACCACCTGGCTGCAGGGCAAGCACACGATCTTCGGTGAGGTCGCCGACCAGGAAGGCCGCGACGTCGTCGACAAGATCGCCGCCGTCCGCACCGGCGCCCAGGACCGTCCGGTCGAGGACGTCGTCATCGAGAAGGTCACCGTCAACTGACGGGCCGCATGTCACAACAAGGCACCACACAGCCCACCTGCCCCCGTCATCCGGGGCAGGTGGCTTATGTGCGCTGCCAGCGCTGCGAACGTCCGACCTGCGCCGAGTGCCAACGCCCGGCGCAGGTCGGCGTCCAGTGCGTCGACTGCGTCAACCAGGTCGCGAAGGCGAACCCGCGCGCGGTCAGCCGTCCCACCGACGGCAAGCCCATCGTCAGTTACGCGCTGATCGGGCTCTGCTCGCTGATCTGGCTCGGACAGTTGGTGTCCGAGCGGGTCACCGACGAGATGTTCTTCGCGCCGGTGCTCGGTGCGTCCGAACCGTGGCGTTTCATCACCGCAGCGTTCGTGCACGCCTCGCCGTCGCCGATGCACCTGCTGTTCAACATGTACGCGCTCTGGCTCACCGGGCAGTACCTCGAACCCATCCTGGGACGCGCCCGCTTCCTGGCGCTGTTCCTGATCTCAGCGTTCGGCGGGTCGGTCGGCTTCGAGGTGCTCGCCGCCCTCGACATCCCGCGTGCGGACGCGTGGTTCCAGGGCACCGTCGGCGCGTCCGGTGGAGTGTTCGGACTTTTCCTCGGCGTCGTCGTGCTCAATCTCCGGCTCAAGCGCGACATCACGCCGATGCTGATCGTCCTCGGCCTCAACGCCGTGTTGTCGTTCCTGGTCTCCGGCATCGCCTGGCAGGCCCACCTGGGCGGCGCGATCACCGGCGCCGCCTGCGCCGCCGTGCTGAACCTGCGCGACCGCAAGCTGCACTGGCCCGGCCTCGCCGCGATCGTCGTGGCGCTCGCCGCCCTCGCCTGGCTGGCCACCAAGTGGGTCCCGGCCGCCTGGGTCAACCCCATCGTCTGACCACCATCTCGCGAACCTACTGATCAGCGGCCGAACCTACTGCGCACACCCATTGGGCTCGGCGAGAAGGATCAGGTTCGCGGGCTCGGAAGCCGGCTACTTCTTGGTGGTCTTCGCGTAGCGCAACTCGGTGGTGCCCTCGAAGGGCGGGAACGTCTTGTTCGAGCCGTTCTCCACCTCGTACTTCACCCCGACGCGGTCGACGAAGTCGCGGTAGTTCGCGACGTCCGGGTCGTCCTTGAGCGCCTTGCGCAGCTGCCCCTGGTCGCCCATCGCGGTGATCTTGAACGGCGGCGAGTAGACGCGTCCCTGCAGGATCAAGGTGTTGCCGACGCAGCGGACGGCCGAGGTGCTGATCACCCGCTGGTCCATCAGCATCATCGCCTTCGCGCCGCCACGCCACAACGCGTTGACGACCGCCTGGACGTCCTGCTGGTGCACGACCATCCAGTTCAGGTTGGCGCCCTCGGGCAAGGTGGCCGGGTCACGCTTGGAGTCGTCGAGCGTGACGGTGACGGTGTCGCCGGTGATCGCGGTGAAACCGGCCCGCGGAGCCAGGGAGTCGGCCTGCTTGGCCAGGTTGGATGCCGTCGCGCCTGCGCCCGAGCGCTTGCTCAGCGCATCGACCTCACCCTGCAACCGTTTTGCGGTGGCGGCCTGCCCGGCGACCCGCTGGTTCGCCGCGAGCACCACCTGGCTGAGGTCGCGCTGACCAGGCCGCAGATCACTTCCCTCGCTGGTCGATGCGCTCACTCCGAACAGCAACCCCGCGCTCAGGGTCACTGCGGTGACCACGAGCGTCCAGGGCGAGCGGCGAGTCATCGATGAACCTTCGGGACCGGGTGACTTAGGCTTCTAGCCTAACCGCCGCACCGACCGGGAGAAGATGTGAGCAAGTCCAAGAAGCCGTCCGAGGAACCTGCGAAGGACTCCGTGACCGAAGAGGTCATCGAGCTCGACGTGGTCGAGGGTGCCGACCGCACCGACGAGGACGCGAAGGACGGCACGCTCGGCGTCGCCAGCAAGACCAAGGCGGAGCGGGACGCGGAGAAGGCCGAGGCCCGACGGGAGTCCGAGCGGGAGGCGCTGCGCCGACGCACCACGCCGCAGCCGGTCAAGCTCGACGGCGGCAAGAACCCCAAGTGGTGGGTGCCGACGATGCTCAGCCTGATGGGTGCCGGTCTGCTGTGGCTGGTCGTGTACTACCTGTCGACCACCATGGAGCCGAACGCCAAGGGCGAGCGCCCCACGTACCCGATCCCCGCGCTGGAGAACTGGAACATGGCGGTCGGTTTCGTGTTGATCATGGCCGGTTTCATCATGACCACGAGATGGAAGTAGTTGCTTCCACGGACTGAGCCCCATCCATCGATGCCTCCGGACGACTCCGGGGGCATCGATGTTTTGTCGGACATGAGTTCGAAGTTACATCCATGTAGTTATCCCCAGCTGTGAGCAACACTGTGGATAAGTGGGCATGGTTATCCACACATGGTGCAAATGTTGTGGAAAGTGTCGTCTGTGACGACAGTGGCGCGCGGCGGCTCAGTGGACGAGCGGGGCCAGCCCGGTCGAACGCTCGACGGCGTCCGACATGCCGCACTCGGCGAGCCAGTTGGCCAGCATCCGGTGACCACCCTCGGTGAGCACGGACTCCGGGTGGAACTGCACCCCGTGCAGCGGCAGATCGCGGTGCTTGACCGCCATCACAATCCCGTTCTCGGTGCGGCCGGTGACGAGGAGTTCGTCCGGCACGGTGTCGGACTCGATCGCCAGCGAGTGGTAGCGCGTCGCGGTGAACGGCGAGCGCAGACCCGCCAGCACACCGGTGCCGTCGTGGACGATGCGTGAGGTTTTGCCGTGCAGCAGTTCAGGGGCGCGGCTGACCACGCCGCCGTAGACCACACCCAGCGCCTGGTGACCCAGGCACACTCCGAACATCGGCTGGGCCCGGTCGGCGCAGGCACGGATCATGTCCATCGACACCCCGGCGGCCTCCGGCGTCCCCGGTCCGGGCGAGACCAGCACCCCGTCGAACTCCGCCGCCTCGTCGGTGGTCACGGCGTCGTTGCGGCGCACATCGCACTGCGCACCCAACTGTTCGAGGTACCCGACGATCGTGAAGACGAAGCTGTCGTAGTTGTCGACGACGAGGATGCGGGTCATGCCCCGAATTCTAGGTCGGAAGCGATCACCGGTTGGGCGGGGTTTGCGGGGTGGACGGCGTCGAGGGCTTGGGCGGGGTCGACGTCGGTGACGGCGGCGCCGTCGAGGTGGGTGACGGCGACGACGTCGGGCTGGACGTCGACGAAGGCGTGGACGTCGGGCTCGAGGTCGGCGAGGACGTGGAGCTGGTCGTCGTCGTCGGCGGCGGCGGCGGGTTGACCGTCACCGTCGAGGAGCGGGTGTAGACCGAGATCGCGATCCGGGAGTTCACCGCGACCTTCTTGCCGGCGTCCGGCACGTCCTGCACCTTGTCCCACAGGTCCGAGTTGGACGTCGGCACGGAGGTCGGCGGATCGGCCGGCTGCAGGTGCGCCTTCGCCAGTGCCTGCTGGGCGGCGAAGAAGTTCATGCCCTCCAGGTTGCTCGGCACGGTGACCTTGCCGCTGCTGAGCTTCAGCGTGATCGTCTGGGTCGGCGGCGCTGCGCTGTTCTCGATGGGGTCGGTGGACGTCACCTGTCCCTCGGCGTACTCGGTGTCGTCGACCCGGGTCGGATCAACGGCCACCTTGTCGAAACCGTTGTCGCCCAGGATCTTTCTCGCCTGCTGCTCGGTCTTCCCGACCACGGACGGCACAGTGCGCACGTTGGGACCACCGGACAGGTCGACGGTGACCGTCGATCCGGATTCGGCCGGCTCACCACCGTTCGGACGCTGCGCGACCACGGTGTCGAGGGTCGCGTCGCTGGTCACCTTTCGGAAACTGGGGACGAAGCCGGCGTTGCGGAGCGTCTGGTCGGCTGCCTGCTCGGTGAACCCGCGCACCGATGGCACCGAGGCCAGCTTGGGCTCGTCCTGACCGTTCATCACCAGGTAGCCGACGCCGAGGATGGCCAGCAGCGCGGCGATGACGGCTGCGGTCCACAGACCGACGTGATTCGGGCGCCGACCGCGGTCGGCGATCTCGCGGGTGCTGTCGCGGCGCGGTTGCTCCACCGGAGCGGGCGCCTTCGCGGCGGCGGCGGCGGCGCCACCGGCAGCCGCGAGGCTTGCGGTGGCCGCCGCCGAGACCGGCGTGTTCGTCCGGGCGTTCTGCAGATCGGCCCGGAAGTCGCCGGCGGTCTGGTAGCGACCTTCGCGCGGCTTCTCCAGCGAATGCATCGCGACGGCGTCCATCGGCTTGGGCACCGTCGGCTCGTAGGACGACGGGGGCGCCGGACGGTCGCTGATGTGCTGGTAGACCAGGCTGACCGGCTCACCGACGAACGGCGTTCTGCCGCAGAGCAGTTCATAAAAGACGCAGCCTGCCGAGTACAGGTCGGAGCGTTCATCGACCTGGTCCCCCTTGGCCTGCTCGGGGGAGAGGTACCGCGCCGTGCCGACGACGGCCTGAGCGGACGTCATCGTGGCACCGACATCGGCCAGGGCGCGGGCGATGCCGAAGTCCATCACCTTCACCTGGCCGCCGCGGGTCAGCATCACGTTGGCCGGTTTGATGTCGCGGTGCACGATTCCGCGACTGTGCGAGTACTCCAGGGCCGACAGGATGCCCTGCGTGATGCGGGCGGCCTCGTCCGGGGACAGGTGACCCTCGGCGTTGAGCACGTCGCGCAGCGTGTCGCCGTCCACGTACTCCATCACGATGTACGGCACGTCGATCTCGGCGCCACCGGTCTCGGTGTAGGTCTCCTCGCCGGAGTCGTACACGGCGACGATCGCGTGATGGTTCAGCCCGGCCGCCGACTTCGCCTCGCGCCGGAAACGGGTCAGGAAGGTGCTGTCGCGAGCCAGGTCGGAACGCAGCATCTTGATCGCGACCGGACGCCCGAGGCGCGTGTCGTGACCCAGGTGCACTTCGGCCATGCCGCCGCGTCCGATGAGTTCACCGACCTCGTAGCGGCCGCCGAGCAGGCGGGGAGCTTGCGTCATCGCTAGTTGATGTTCCCTTGGTCGCTGGGGGTCTCGCTGTTGCCGTCGTCGTTGTTGTCGCTCTGCTGTTGCTGCTGTGTCTCGGTGGGGTTCTTCGGCGGAGTGACCTTGCCGCCCTGGTTGAGCACCACGACGAGGACGACGATGAGCAGCAGCAGCGCCACCACACCGCCGAGGATCTTCATGAACAGGCTCTTGGAGATGCCGAGCCCGGCGAAGTCGTCGTTGTTGTTGTTCGTGACGGTCGACGACCCGCCGCTGGACGGCTGCAGCCGCTTGTCCTTACGCGTCGCCGGGGACGACGCCGCGAACCTCGCGGTGTTGTTCGGACCCGACGTGCTTGCCTGCGACCCGGACGTCGGCGCGTTGGGACCGCTCGGATCGCCCTTGAACCCGGCTGCTGCCGGGTGACCGGACGGCGGAGCCGACGGCCCGGTGGGTGCGGGGTGGTGCGAGACCTCCTGGCGTCCGGGAAGGGGGCCGCCGATGTTGCCGTGCTGTGGTCCGGAGCCGCCCGAGTGCGGACCGGACGCCGGGCCCGGGTGGGGAGAGTTCTGAGGTGAGTGCGGGCCGGACGATCCGGCTGGGCCGCCCGGGGTCTGCTTGGGTGCCCGCTTGTTCGGGTCGAAGCCCATCCGCGTGGAGTCGACCACGGCCTGACGCAGGGCGCGGGAGAACTCCGCGGCCGAGTCCGGGCGCAGCGCCGGGTTCTTCTCCAGCGTCGCGAGGATGATCGCGCGCACCGGCGGCGGCACGTCCTGCGGCATCTGCGGCGGCGTCTGGTTGACGTGTGCGAGCGCCAGGGTGACGGGACTGTCGGACTCGAACGGACGGCGTCCGGTGACCATCTCGTAGGCGATGATGCCGAGTGCGTACACGTCGACCAGGCCGGTGACCTCGTGGCCGAGCGCGGCCTCGGGCGCGAGGTATTGCGCGGTGCCCATCACCTCACCGGTCTTGGTCATCGCGGCCGACCCGATCGCGCGGGCGATACCGAAGTCGGTGAGCTTCACGATGCCGTCGGCGGTGACCAGCATGTTCGCCGGTTTCACATCACGGTGGATCAACCCGCTGCGGTGCGCGGCCTGCAGCGCGGACGCTGCCTGCGCCAGCAGCCCGGCGGTGTCGGCGGCCGAGATCGGTGCGTTCTCGGCGATGATCTTGGACAGTGGCATGCCCGGGACGTACTCCATCACCAGGTAGGCGGTGCCGTCGTCCTCGCCGTAGTCGTACACCTGCGCCACGTTGCCGTGGGTCAGCGCCGCCGACAGTCGGGCCTCGTTGCGGAACCGCTCGGTGAAGCCGATCTCGTCGGTCAGCCCGTCCTTGAGCAGCTTGAGCGCGACCGTGCGCCCGAGCACCTGGTCGGTGGCTTTCCACACCTCACCCATGCCGCCCGCGGCGATGCGGTCGGTGAGCTCGTACCGTCCCCCCAGTACGTCTCCGGTTCGGTTCATTACTTGACCACCGCTTCCATCACTGCCTTTGCGATCGGTGCTGCGACCGATCCTCCGGATGCTTCCTGTCCTGCTGTTCCACCGTCTTCGACGACGACCGCCACGACCACCTTCGGGTCGTTCGCCGGGGCGAACCCGGTGAACCACACATCGGCGTTGACGCCCGGAGCGGTCTCGGCCGTTCCGGTTTTTCCTGCAACTTCCACATTCGGGATCTGCGCTCGCCGACCGGTTCCGGTGTCGACGACCTTCTTCATCATGTCCTTCAACTGGGTCGCGACGTCGCTTCCTATCGCGTCGGAGAAAACCGACGGGTCGGTCGACTGCACGACGTCGAGGTTCTTGTCGCGCACGGTCTGCACCAGGTACGGACGCATGACCTTGCCGCCGTTGGCGATCCCGGCCGAGACCATCGCCATCTGCAGCGGGGTGGCGCGCACGTCGAACTGTCCGATCGAGGACTGCGCCAACTGCGCCTGTTGCAGGTTGCCGGGGAAGGTGGAGGGGGTGACGTTCATCGGGATCGTCAGCTGCTGGCCGAACCCGAACTTCGTCGCCTGCTGACGCACCTTGTCCTGCCCGAGGTCCATGCCCAGACCGGCGAACGCGGTGTTGCAGCTGATCTCGATCGCGTGCTCGAGCGTCGTCCTGTCGTTCGGGCCGCACGCGCGTCCGGTGACGTTCGGCAGCGGCCGGACGACGCCGGGCAGCTTGATCGCGGCCGGTGCGTCGAGCTCGGAATCCGGCTTGTACTTGCCCGATTCCAGGGCCGCGGCGGCGGTGACGAGCTTGAACGTGGAGCCGGGCGGGTAGAGGTTGCCGCCGATGACACGGTTGATCATCGGCTGGTTCTTCGCCGTGGTCAGCTGCTTCCAGTTGTCCTGTACCGCGTTCAGGTCGTGCGTCGACAACAGGTTGGGGTCGTACGTCGGGCTGGTGACCATCGCCAGAATCGCCCCGGTCTTGGGGTCCATCGCGACGACGGCGCCGCGCTGGTTACCCAGTGCATTGCGGGCGGCCTGCTGCACCTTGGCCCGGATCGTCAGGTCGACGCTGGCGCCCTGCGGCTCCTTGCCGGTGAGGATCTCGGGCAACTGCCGGTAGAACAACTTGTCCGAGCTGCCCGACAGCAGGTCGTTGTACCCGCGCTCGACGCCGCTCGTGCCGTAGGTGAAGGAGAAATAGCCGGTGGCGGCGGCGTACGTCGACCCCTGCGGGTAACTGCGCTGCCACTTGAAGTCGTTGTCGACCGGCTTGCTGACCGCGACCGCGTTGCCGTCGACCAGGATCGAGCCGCGCTCCTTGGCGTACGACTTCAGCAACGCACGCCGGTTGCCGGGCTTCTCGTTGTAGCTCTCCGCCTGGACGAACTGGATCATCGTGCTAGCGAGGAGCAGCGCCGCGAACATCGCCATCACCACGAACGACAGCCGCCGGATCGGAGTATTCATCGAATCCTCACCGCCTGCGTCATCTCGTCCGAGACGTCCTTCGACTCGAACATCGGACGTCGTGCCTGGTCACTGATCCGCAGCAACAGTGCCACGAGCATCCAGTTGGCCAGCAACGACGACCCGCCGGCTGCGAGGAACGGTGTGGTCTGTCCGGTGAGCGGGATGACGCGGGTGACCCCGCCGATGACCACGAAGCACTGCAACGCGATCGAGAACGCGAGGCCGGACGCGAGCAGCTTGCCGAAGCCGTCGCGGGCGGCGAGCGCGGTGCGCAGTCCGCGTTCGACGAACAGGCCGTAGAGCATGAGGATCGCCATGACTCCGATGAGGCCGAGTTCCTCGCCGAAGCTGGCGAAGATGAAGTCGGAGTTCGCGAAGTAGGTGATCTCCGGGTGGCCTTTGCCCAGGCCGGTACCGGTGAGACCGCCGCTGGCCATACCCATCAGGCCCTTGGCGTTCTGGTCGGACAGGCCCTCGGTGAACGGGTCGAGCCACAGTTGCACGCGCACCTGGAAGTGGGCGAACAGTTGGTAGGCGACGAAGCAGCCGACCAGGAACATCCCCAGACCGATGATGATCCAGGAGCGGCGCTCGGTGGCGATGTAGAGCATCGCGACGAAAAGCCCGAAGAACAGCAGCGAGGTGCCGAGGTCGGACTCGAACACCAGCACCGCCAGCGAGGCGAGCCAGGCGACGATGATCGGGCCCAGGTCGCGGGCGCGCGGCAGCGGGAAGCCGAGGACGCGCTTGCCGACCAGCGACAACGCGTCCCGGGTCTGCACCAGGTAGGAGGCGAAGAACACGACCGCGCACAGCTTGGCGATCTCACCGGGCTGGAAACTGAACGGACCCAGCCCGATCCAGATGCGGTTGCCGTTGATGTTGCGTCCGATGACGGGCAGCAGCGGCATCATCAGCAGGACGATGCCGGCCAGGCCGAAGGTGAAGGTGTAGCGCCGCAGCCGGCGGTGGTCGCTGATCACGAACAGCAGCGCGATCGCCGCACCGATGGCGACCGCGCTCCAGACCAGCTGACGAAGCGCCGAACCCTCGAGCAGTCCGTTGGTCTTGGAGGAGTTGAGGTCGAGCCGGTGGATCATCACCAGGCCGAGACCGTTGAGCAGGGTCGCGATCGGCAGCAACGTCGGGTCGGCGTACGCCGCCTTCCACCGCAGCACGAGGTGGAAAACGATTGCGATCACTGCGAATCCGGCACCGATCGGCAGCAGATCGACGGGCAGGCTGCCCTCCATCGCCAGCCCCACATTGGCGTACGCCAACAGCACCACCGCGATCGCAAAGATCAGCAGCACCAGTTCGGTGCCGCGGCGGGTGCGGGGATTCTGGCCGGTGACGGTCACGACGCGCAGTTGCTCCCGGACGTGTCGGCCTTGCAGCGCTCGAGCTGCTTCTGCAGGTCGGCGACGACGCGCTGGGCGTCGGCCTTGTCCTTGGCGGTCATCGTGTTGTTGACCTTGTCGCGGTAGAAGCTCGGCAGGTCCTTGACCTGGAGGTTCGTCGTCGACTCGATGCTCGACAGGCGCACCGGACCGAGGTCCTGCGGCACGCCCTTGAAGATCGCGACCTTCCCGCTGTTTGCTCCCACGTAGTACTGACTCTGCGTCCAGTTGTAACCGAGCAGCGCGCCGGCGACGGCCATCGCGATCAGCACCGCGCCGAGACCGAACCAGCGCAGCTTGCCGCCCTTGTTCGGCTTCTCCTCGGCCAACTGCGGCAGGCCGTGGGTTTCACCACCGTCGTCGTAGTCGTCGCCCGGGTGGACCGGCTGCGGGGGCGCGGGCTCCCGCGCGGTCTCCCGCTGCAGCGCTGCCGCCTTCTCGGCCGGAGTGCGGGGTTCCTGCGGTTGTTCCTGTGTCTCGTCGTCCTCGTGACCGATCGCCAGGTCGGCGGCTGCGCCGACGATCTGCGGGGTGCTGGAGATCGGCTCCTTGCCGTCGACGACCTCGGCCACGACGACCGTCACGTTGTCGCGGGTGGACGCCTTCAGCGCGATCTCGATCAGCCGGTCGGCGATGTCGCCGGGCGAACCCGGCGAGGTCATGATGCCCTCGATCGTCGAACGCGCCACGTAGTCCGACAACCCGTCGGAGCAGATCAGCAACCGGTCGCCACGCTGCGCCTCGCGCATGGAGATGTCCGGGTCGTCGTCCTCGCGTCCGGTCAGCACCCGGGTGACCATCGAGCGCTGCGGGTGGTGCTCGGCCTCTTCGGGGGTGATACGGCCCTCGTCCAGCAACGCCTGCACGAACGAGTGGTCCTTGGTCAGCTGGGTGAACACGCCGTCGCGGACGAGGTAGGCGCGGCTGTCGCCGATGTTGGCCATGGCCAGCTTCGTCCCGGAGCGGATGAACGCGATGAGCGTGGTGCCCATGCCCTCGGTGTCGAGGTCGGTGTCCATCATCTGCCGCAACCGGTCGTTGGCCCGGCGCACGGCCTGGCGCAACTGGTGGGCGGCCTCGTCCGCGCCCCACGACTCGCCGTCGAGAGTCATCAGTTCGGCGACGACGGTCGCGCTCGCGGTGTCGCCGGCGGCGTGTCCGCCCATGCCGTCGGCGAGGACGAGCAGGTCGGGGGAGGCGAACGCGGAGTCCTCGTTGCGGGTCTTGGACCCCAGGCCCAGATTCGACCGGGCAGCGAAGCGCAAGGCGATGGGCATGTCTTACTTCCTGACTTCGAGCACCGTGGTGCCGATCCGGATGTGGGATCCCTCGTGCAACGGCACGTGTTCGCCGATGCGCTGCGGGCCGACGAAAGTACCGTTGGTGGAGCCGAGGTCGTCGACGAACCACTGGTCGCCTTCGGGGTATACGCGCGCGTGCCGGCCGCTGGCGAACTCGTCCGACAGCACCAGGCTGCACTCGGGGTTGCGACCGATGAGCACGCCGTTCTCGGTCAGCGGCACGGTGATGCCGCGCATGTGCCCGTCAACCACGGCCAGGTGGGTGGGGCCGCGCCGCTTGGGGGCGCGTCCGGCCGCCGGTGCGGCGACGGGACGCGAGGCGCCGCGGGTGACCGTGCGGGCGCCGTACAGGTCACCGCGCAGGACGCCGACGATGCTGAACACGAAGGCCCACAACAACGCCAGCAGTCCCAATCGGATTGCGGTGATGGTCAATTCGCTCATCGACGTTTGCCCTGCCGGAAGATGATCGACGTGCGGCCGACCGTGATGCGGTCGCCCTCGTCGAGGTGGACGCTGGTGACCCGTTCGCCGTTGAGGAACGTGCCGTTCGTGGAGCCCAGGTCGGACAAGCTCGCTACCAGGTGCGGACCGTCGTTCGTGACCCGAACTTCGCTGTGCCGCCGCGATACTCCGCTGTCGTCGAGCACGATGTCGACGTCGTCGTCGCGGCCGATGATGGTGATCGCGCCCATCAGCGGGTAGCGGTCGCCGTCGATGTCGAGGTAGGGACGCTGCCGGTAGCTGCGCGGCGCGGCCGGACTGGGGGTCCACGGCGCCGGACGCTCGGGCTGCTCCTCGTAGTACCTCGCGGGCTGTTCGTACTCGTCCTGCTGGTCCTGCTCGTTCGCGTACTGCGTCGGCTGGCGGTTCGGGTGTTGCGCGTCGTGATCCTGGTGATCCGACTGGTTGCGTCGGACGAAGGCGTGGCCGAACTCGTCCTCTTCTTCCCAGCCGTGGGCGTCCTGGGCCCTGTCGTGGGAGTCCTCGTCCCGGTCGTCGGCGTCCTCGTCCGACCGGCCGGTGTAGGTGTCGTGCGCCCCACCCGCGTGGTGGGTGACGGCTTCGCTGCGATCGTCGAACTCGGGATCGTGCTTGCGGCGCCGCATACCCGGAAGGGCGAACCCGCCGGCCGGCTTACGACTCGGCTCCGGTTCGGGAGCGTCGGTCGGCGCCTCGTGCGGGGGCTCCGGATCGGGTTGCTGCACCGCCTGGCGAGCGATCGAGGGACGCACCTTGAACACGCCCGTCTCGAGCGCATCGTTCTCGGTGAAGTTGACCGCGAGCGGCCCGCCCGGGGTGTACCGCTGCGTCTCGGCGTGCTCGGCGGCGCTCGCCTTCAACTCATCGACCAGCGCGGCCTGGTAGGCGGTGAGGTGTTCGTGGTCGGTGCTGCTGAGCTCGATGTCGAACAGGTTCGGCACGATCGGACGCTTGTTCTTGCCGGCGCTGGTGGCGCGGTCGTCCATGGCCCGGCGCATCGCGCTCGCGAGCTCGACCGGCTGGACCTCGGCGCGGAACGCCTTGGCGAACGCACTGTTCACCCCGGACTCGAGGCGCTTCTCGAGCTTGTCGAACAAGCCCATGTGGTCGCCCTCCTTGTCGCGTCGATCCCGGCCTGTGATGCGTGTGACTGCTGTGATCCACGAGTCGAGTTCGCGCGGCAGTCACGTCATCGTAACGAGGGCACCAACGATTGGCGGGTTCCCATCAGTTTCCGTGTTGCCCCGCGGCTTCGACACTGCCCGCAGGCGCCGACACCAGTGCGAGGACGAACGACCAGCCACCACACGAGCGTCGTGTCGAAGGGATCGAGACCATTCGGACGGTGGTCGAGTAGGTGCGGAGCGTTAGCGGAGTGCCACATGCGCTTGTCCTGAGCCGACGCGAGGTACGAGTGTCGTGTCGAAGGGATCGAGACCGTTCGGACGGTGGTCGAGTAGGCGCGGAGCGTCAGCGGAGTGCCGCGATCGAGACCATGGTGACGGGCGAACGAACACCCAGCCACTCGACCCGGACGACCTCAGCTCCCGCCGCCGCAGCTCCCGCCGCCACCGCAGCTCGACCCGCTGCACGAGCTCGAACTTCCACAACTGGCTCCACTCGAGCAGCTGCTCCAACCCCCACCGGACGAGCCACCGTCCGACCCGCCCGAGCCGCCACCGATGTCTCCACCGAACGAGTCCATCGACGAACCGAAGTCGCCGATGCCGTCGGTCAGTCCACCGATCGAGTCGCCGAACCCGTCGAACCCGCTGTCGAAGAACCCGCCGTCGAACCCACCGTCCCCGAAGCCACCGAAGTCCACGCCGCCGAACCACGCGAGGTCCGTCCCCCAGGTGCTGAGGATGACGGCGTCCGTCGCCCCGACGCTGCCGTCACCGATCCCGGCGTTGCGGGCGACGTCCTTGAAGACCTTCGCCCAGTGCTCGGCCTCACCGAGCGCGATGGCCCACGGCAGATAGCGGCTGAAGATCGAAGCGGCCTGCTCTACACGGATCTGGTCGGCCTCGGCGGTCTTGAGGTACTGGTGGAACTGGTCGGTCTGCGCCTGCAGCGCCGTCCGGATCGGGTGACGCTCGAACCGGTTCCCGGCGCCGATGGCCACGTCGGCGTCCGTGTTCATGCAGTCGCGGACGATCTGACCGACGCCTGCACGGGCACGCCGGCTGAGGGCGTCCATCTCGGTGACGTCGCCCGGGTTGCCCTGCGGAAACGCCATCAGCATGAGTTCGTGCGGGGCGCCGACCAGCTGGCTCGCGTCCTTGTTCGTACGGGTCAGATTCCAGTCGGTGTTCGAACGCCGGCGCGACTGGTCTGCATTCGGGTCTTTGTCGATGCGGATGTACCCGGCCACGGCCAGGTCGACGACGAGGGCGCCGAAGTCACGTCCGCCGACTCCCTTCGGCCCGAGCGCGCCGGTCATCCACGACAGGATTCGCTCCGGCGGCTCGAACCTGGGCGGCGGCGGGTTGGGCAAAAGGTTCTTGGACGACACGAATTGCGTCGGGTGCGCGTGCGGGTTGGCCGGAATCACTCCAGGAGCCACCCCGTCGAAGACCGGAACCTTCGAGTTCTTGGCGTTCAGAGCCTTCAGCCCGAACACGACGGCAACGACGATGAGGATGCACAGCACTACCCCGATGACCGGATCCATGCGCCCGATCCTGACACGTCGCCCGGAATTCACGCACGAAAGCGCGACAATCGCGCGTTACGACGGAGTACAGGCGCGTACCTCGGCGTAACGCGCGTCCGTAGCTCCTTCGTTCGTGCCCGCCGCGAACTCATCCGACCGATCTCCACAGGTACCTCCCACCCATCCGCCCGCCAGCCCGCGCCGGACGCCGGTTGAACAGGCGACCGTTACACATGTCTCAACATGTTCTCCCCACTTATCCACACTGTTCTCCACAGTTGTGAGTAGCCACTGTGAAAGTGCTCACCCGGACGGGAAACAACTCGATTTGTGTCAGGGACCTCGACAAGGCAAACTTGGGTGGTCTCGCGCGAGTGGCGGAATAGGCAGACGCGCACGGTTCAGGTCCGTGTGCCCGAAAGGGCGTGGGGGTTCAACTCCCCCCTCGCGCACGCGAAGACCGAAGGGCGGATCCTCTTGAGGATCCGCCCTTCGTCGTATAGCGCTCGTAGAGCACGGCCGCCAACAGATCGAGGTCTCCCACGCCGGTGGACGAGGTCTCCAACGGTGGTCGAGTAGGTGCGGAGCGTCAGCGGAGTGCCGTGATCGAGACCAGGTGAGGGTCGCTGGGACGCAACCACACAGCTCGAGAAGCCCGGAGATCATCCACCTGATTCCAGCCGCCACCTTGAACCTGAATCCGGATTCAGGTAAGACTGGAGGAAACCACCGACGAGAGGCGAACCATGTTCGAACCCAGTGAGCGCGGCCAGGAGTACCGGGAGAAGTTGCTGTCCTTCATGGACGAGTACGTCTACCCGGCCGAGAGCGTGTACCACGAGCAGATGGTGACGTCCGGCGACGTCAACCACCACCCGCAGGTGCTGGAGGACCTCAAGGCCGAGGCACGCGACCGCGGTCTGTGGAACCTGTTCCACCCGCACAAGGAGTGGGGCCCCGGCCTGTCGAACCTCGACTACGCGCACCTCGCCGAGGTCATGGGACGCAGCATCGAGCTCGCACCTGAGGCGACGAACTGCAACGCGCCCGACACCGGCAACATGGAGGTGCTGACT
This sequence comes from Yimella radicis, assembly GCF_054778255.1. Taxonomy (NCBI): domain Bacteria; kingdom Bacillati; phylum Actinomycetota; class Actinomycetes; order Micrococcales; family Dermacoccaceae; genus Yimella; species Yimella radicis. The sequence continues at coordinate 59,714 of NZ_BAAGZR010000004.1, read as the reverse complement.
CTCTTCGGCACCGACGAGCACAAGGAGAAGTGGCTCAAGCCGCTCCTCGACGGCAAGATCGCCTCGGCCTTCGCGATGACCGAGCCGGCCGTCGCCAGCTCGGACGCCACCAACATCGAGACGCAGATGGTTGCCGACGGTGACGAGTACGTCATCAACGGCCGCAAGTGGTGGACCTCCAACGCCCTGCACAAGAACTGCAAGGTCCTCATCGTGATGGGCAAGACCGATCCGTCGGCCGAGAAGCACCGCCAGCAGTCGATGATGGTCGTCCCGCTCGACACCCCCGGTGTGAAGGTCGTCCGCGGCCTGCCGGTCTTCGGCTACCAGGACCGCGAGGGTCATGCCGAGGTCATCTTCGAGGACGTCCGCGTCCCGAAGTCGGCGCTGCTGGCCGGTGAGGGTGACGGCTTCATGATCAGTCAGGCACGTCTCGGTCCGGGCCGAATTCACCACTGCATGAGGGCAATCGGTGTTGCCGAGCGCGCCCTCGACCTGATGATCGACCGCGCCCAGTCGCGCGTCACCTTCGGTCAGCCGATCGCCAACCGCTCCAACATCCAGGACTGGATCGCCGAGTCGCGCATGGAGATCGAGATGGCCCGCCTGCTCACCCTGAAGGCGGCGTACCTGATGGACACCGTCGGCAACAAGGGCGCCCGCACCGAGATCTCCGCGATCAAGGTCGTCGCACCGAACGTCGCGCTCAAGGTCATCGACCGCGCGATCCAGGTGCACGGCGGCGGCGGCGTGAGCGACGACTTCCCGCTGGCGAAGATGTACGCCCACATGCGCACCCTGCGTCTGGCCGATGGCCCGGACGAGGTGCACAAGATGACGATCGCCCGCCAGGAACTGCGTCGCCGCGACGCCAACTGGGGCAAGAAGTCGTGACCGCGGCGCGCTCGGCCTCGTTGCCGGCGCTGGTCGACCCGTCGATGGTCGGCGTCCAACCGCAGACACCGCGCGGCCGCCGGACGCGGGACAACCTCGTCCGTGCGGCTCGCACCGTCTTCGAACGCGACGGGTACGTCGACTCGCGCCTGGTCGACATCGTGGCCGAGGCGCAGTGTTCGATCGGCACGTTCTACACCTGGTTCGACGGCAAGGACGAAGTGTTCGCGGCGGTGCTGCACGAGGCTCAGGCCGACATGCTGCACCCCGGCACCGGACGCATCGCCCCGGCCGACGACCCGGTGGCGATCATCGCCGAGAGCAATCGGGCCTATTTCGAAGCGTTTTCACGTAACGCGCGGCTGAACCAGTTGCTCGGGCAGGTGGCCTCGGTCGACCCGCGTTTCCGCGATCTGCGTAAAGCGAGGGCGGACGCGTTCATCGACCGCAACACCCGCGCGATCCGTGACCTGCAGAAACGCGGCCTCGCGGACGCCGAGCTGGACGCCCGGATCGCGGCCACCGCGCTCTCGGGCATGGTCTCCCGCCTGGCGAACGACTCCTACCTGTTCGACGACAACACCCCGGTCGACGCGCTGGTCACCACCGCCACGAGACTCTGGACCAACGCCCTCGGCCTCACCATGCCCACGTACAGGTGACCGTGTTCCGCACCAGGTCTCGATCGCGCTCGGTCGGTAGCCCTCCCTCGCTACTCGACCGGCGTGGTGACCCACGCCGGCCGAGTCGCCCAGTGCCGACAATCCCGCTGGTTGAGCCAGGCTGATATCGACAATCGCGCTGGTTGAGCCAGGCTGATATCGACAATCGCGCTGGTTGAGCCAGGCTGATACCGACAATCGCGCTGGTTGAGCCATGCTGATACCGACGATCCCGCTGGTTGAGCCAGGCTGATGACGAAGGAATCAGCCTGCGCCGAAACCTCGTGCGCGAACGAAGCGACTTCAGCAGCAATCAGGTCCCACAACGACATTCACGAAGGAAGACCATGAAGGCCATTCAGATCACCACCCTCGACGGACCCGACGCCCTTGAATTCAACGAGCTGCCCGACCCGTCCGGCGACGACAAGGTCGTCATCGACGTGAAGGCGGCCGGCGTCGCCTTCCCCGAACTCCTGCAGACCCGTGGCCTCTACCAGATGAAGCCCGAAACGCCCTTCGTCCCGGGCGCCGAGGTCGCCGGCATCGTCGAGTCCGCCCCCGAAGGGAGCGGCTTGTCCCAGGGCGACCGGGTGGCAGCGCTCCCGCTGCTCGGCGGGTTCGCACAGAAGGTGGCCGCTGACCCGTCGCTCACGTTCCAGCTGCCCGACTCGGTCGGCTTCGAAGAAGGCGCGTCCTTCCTGTTCAACTACTGCACCGCCTACTTCGGACTCGTCGAACGCGGGCAGCTCGCCGAGGGCGAGACCGTCCTGGTGCACGGCGCCGCCGGCGGCATCGGCACCGCGTCCATCCAGGTCGCCAAGGCCTTCGGCGCCGGACGGGTGATCGCGGTCGTCTCGACCGAGGCCAAGGGTGAGGTCGCCAAGCAGGCCGGCGCGGACGAGTTCGTGCTGGCCGAGGGATTCAAGGACGCGGTCGGCAAGTCGGTCGACATCGTCGTCGACCCGGTGGGCGGTGACCGCTTCACCGACTCGCTTCGTTGCCTGAAGGACGACGGACGCATCCTGGTCATCGGATTCACCGCCGGTTCGATTCCCGAGGTGAAGGTGAATCGCCTTCTGCTGAACAACATCTCGGTCGTCGGCGTCGGCTGGGGCGCGTACGCGTTGACGCGTCCGGGGCACATCGGCAAGGAGTGGGAGGCGCTGCGCCCGCACCTGGAGAGCGGCGTCCTGAAGCCCATCGTGGGCGACACCTACCCGCTCGAGCAGGCCGCCGAGGCGCTGAAGTCGCTGGAGACCCGCACGGTCACCGGCAAAGTCGTGTTGCTGCCCTGAGTCAGGTGAACAGAGTCGGACAATGCCGGACGACATCGACCTCGACGACGCGATGGACGCGGTCCGCCAGGGACGCGTCCGCGTCACCGGACGCACCCAGGCCATCGCACTCCTGCTCCACGGCGGGCGCGCAACCGAGCTGCAGCCCAAGCGTTTCCGGGATATCTCATACCTACGGATGCTCCCCTTCGCGTCGGCCGTCCGGCGAGTGTCGAGGGGCCGGGTCGCCCCGGTGCTGGTGCACAACACGCACGGCGGCTGGGTGGCGCAGTCCGGGAGCGGAGTCGTCCAGGCCCGTGAACTCGTCCGCCGGTTGCACGCCGAGTACGACCTGCCGATCGTGCTGCTGGGTCACTCCAGCGGGGGGTGGGCGGCGATCCGCGCCGGACGCGAGAAGTCGGTGATCGGCAGCGTCGCCCTTGCGCCCTGGGTGGCCGACGACGAACACGCAGAACCGTTGCGCGAGAAGATCGTTCGAGTCATCCACGGTGAGAACGACACCGTTTGCTCGCCCGCGAAAGCGCGCCGGTTCGTCGAACGGCTCCAGGCACTAGGGGCAGACGCGACCTACACCGAGGTGCCCGGCGGCGGTCATGCGTTGATCGACAAACCGTGGCGCTGGCACAACCTCGCCGCGACCGCTGTCACCGAGATCAGCTCGGAACGCAGCTCTCGATAGGCGTGGTCTCGCAGGTGTCCCACGGCCGGTAGCCGGTGACCATCCAACGACCGCTCTGCTTGGTGACGGTCAAGGTCGCGTACCAGACGTTGTCGGTGTGGTTCTCGCCCACTTCGGCCACGCACGTCCACGGGGTGCCGCCCTTCGGCGTGCACGTGTTGTAGACGACGTTCTCGATCCCGCCGCTGTCGGTGCCACGAATCGCTGCGGGCGTTCCGTACTGAGCGGCCTTGGTCTCGTTCTTCGCTCCGATCGCACGCAGGAACGCGTTCGCAGTGCCGACCTGGTCGAGGCCAGAGGCTGCCGGGGACGAGGCGGCGGACATCTTCGTCGCGGTGGCGAACCACGCCTTGCGGATCGAGACCTTCTTCATCGCGCCGTTGCCGGTTGCTGCATCTGCAGTCCACGCCGCTGCGCTTCGGTCGAAGCTGCTCGGGAGCGGGTCTGCGCTGGAACGCGCGAACAAGCCGCGGCCGTCGGCGCAGGAGTACCAGGACAACCGCTGGTCCGGGCGCGGCGGGTGGTGCGCATGACTGACCACCTCACAGCGCACGCCGTCACTCAACTCGACGGCGAACGGAGAGGCCGATGCCGATGCTTTCACCGCACTGCCGTCCGGAGTGTCGATCAGCGCCAGCTCACGGTTGAACGCGGAGTGCAGACATGCGGACGTTCCATCGCTCAGTGGCCAGCAGGCGTTCAGGCCCTGTGCGTTCGAGCCGCAGTGGAAGATGCCGTCGGCGATCGCGAAACCTGACGGGTCTGTGTAACCGCCGCAGCCCATCGAGTCGCGGCGCGTCGTCCATCCGGGTGCGAGGGTGCCCGAGGTCGTACGTGGGTTGATGCCGACGATCTCGGTACGCCCACCGGATGTGCTGCTGGGTGTCGACGATGCGGACGAGCTCGGCGAGGCCGTGGAGGTCAAGGCGGAGGATGACGTAGGCCTCGGCGACCCGGTCGTCGTCGAGTCGCTTGAGGTGCTCGACCCGGTCGCGCTCGCCGAACTTGCCGGCGATGACTTCGTCGCGGCGTCGTTCGAACCACCGTTGCAACCACTCAGCACCAGCACCGCCGCGGCCGTTGCTCCCAGCATGCGTCGCTTCACGTGTCCCCCTTGATCGTGGCCCCCTTGAAGGGCTCTGCATCTGGATCGTATTGCTCGGCACTGACACTCTCCAGGCAACGGCCGACACGCCGCCTCGAACTTCGCCCGTCCGACACCGACACGACACACCGAGGCAATGGAGTGGCCACTTACGCGGCGTAGTACTACCATTGATAGTAGGTAGGCCGATCCGCCCCGGATCGCCCACCACCCCGTGGGAGGGATGTTGGCCATGAGCAACACGACAGACCGCCGAGTTGACGAAGGACACGACCGCGCAGGGCGTCGCGACCACGACGCAACCGACCACGCGGTGACGTTCCAGGAGGACGTCGTCCGATCCCCGATCGCTCGCTGGCTGCTGAGCATCCTGCGGATCATCCTCGGCTTCTTCTTCCTGTGGCCGTTCCTGGACAAGCTGTTCGGCCTCGGTTACGCGACCCCCGAGGCACGCGCTTGGGTCAACGGCGGCAAGCCGGCGCAGGGATTCATGAAGAACGCGGAGGGCCCGTTCGGCGACTTCTTCAAGAACATCGCCGGCACGTGGTCCGACTGGCTGTTCATGGCCGGCCTCGCCGGTATCGGCATCGCGATGCTCTTCGGCGCGGGCCTGAAGCTCGCCGCCTGGTCGGGCACGCTGCTGCTCTTCCTCATGTACCTCGCAGAGTTCCCGATCGGCCAGTCCGGCAAGGGCTTCACGAACCCGGTCTTCGACAGCCACTGGCTCGAGGCACTCGGACTCCTGGTGGTCGCCTACACGTTCTCCGGCGACAAGCTCGGACTCGGACGCTGGTGGGGACGCAAGGTCGGCAACGGCATCCTGCGCTGACCGCGCCTGCGAAGAGCCGCACCCAGTAACGACCGGTTCCCTTGACTACAGCCGTAGTGAAGGGAGCTGGTCGTCATTACGTCCATTTCTCTAGCGCCAGGGCTCCACGTACGTCTGCGGGCAGGCACTTGCGTCCGGTTCGTCCTTCTTGTTCATTGCGTTCCCCTTAATTGGCGTGTCGGAGGCCCGACCCCGCGCAGGGACCGGCGCACGACGTCCCGACGTTCGTCGAGATGGTCAAGGACGAGCGCACCTGCATGTTCACCTCGCTCGACGCCGACGGCACGATCATCAGCCGTCCGATGGCGGTGCAGAAGGTGGACGTCGTCGGGACGCTGTGGTTCATGGCGTTCGCCGACTCCCCGAAGATCGACCAGCTCGCCACGCACCCGCAGGTGAACATCGCGTTCGTCAGTGGCACGTCGTGGGTATCGGCCAGTGGCACAGGCGAACTGGTCGACGACGTCGCGAAGAAGAAGGAGCTGTGGAACCCGTTCGCGCAGGCCTGGTTCCAGCGGGAGCCGGAGAGCCCTGAGGTCGCGTTGATCCGGGTGAACCTCACCGGTGGTGAGTTCTGGGATTCGCCCAGCAAGCCCGCGCAGCTGTTCGGCATGGTCAAGGGCGCGGTCACCAAGCAGCGTCCGGACGACGGCGAGAACGCCAAGCTCGACCTCGCCTGAGGCGGGCCACAAAGACCTCAGCCGTCGCGCTTCCCACTCCGGGGTTGGGGAGTGCGCGGCTGAGTATCTTTCGCGCTGAACGGCACCGCCCGTGTGCTGACTCGTCCTCTGCGATCGGCCGTCTCCGCAGTCGAATCGGTGCCGGACGCGCACATGGTGAGACGGATGCCACTCACCGGTCGGCCCAATTGGCAACAGACAGCGGGCCGCAATGGCACGATCGGAACATGGCCAAGAAGACTGCGAGCGGCATGGTCCGCATGGACAAGGACCTCTACGAAGAGGAGTTGGAGCGACTCCAGGCTCAGCTGGTGGCGATGCAGGAGTGGGTCAAGGAGACCGGTGCCCGTGTCGTCGTCATCTTTGAGGGCCGGGACGCAGCCGGCAAGGGTTCGGCGATCAAGCGCATCACCGAGTACCTCAGCCCGCGCGTTGCTCGCGTCTCCGCGCTGCCCGCGCCGTCCGACCGCGAGAAGACGCAGTGGTACTTCCAGCGCTACATCCAGCACCTGCCGGCCGCCGGCGAGATCGTCATCTTCGACCGCTCCTGGTACAACCGCGCCGGCGTAGAGCATGTGATGGGGTTCTGTACGGAGGAGCAGTACGAGCGCTTCCTGGTGCAGGCGCCGATCTTCGAGCAGATGCTGATCGACGACGGCATCATCCTGTTGAAGTACTGGTTCTCGGTGTCGGACGTTGAGCAGGAGGCGCGCTTCAAGTCGCGTCACAGCGACCCGATGCGGCAGTGGAAGCTGTCCCCGATGGACCTCGAGTCGATCACCCGCTGGGAGGCCTACTCACAGGCCAAGGACCAGATGTTCGCTGCCACCGACCGCTCGCAATCGCCTTGGTACGTGGTCGAATCCGAGGACAAGCGCGCGTCCCGCATCAACGTGATCGCGCACCTGCTGTCGATGATTCCGTGGGAGTACGTGAAGGTGAAGGTGCCGTCGATCCCGGAGCGCCCCGCACCTGTCGGCTACACCCGCCCGCCCCGTACCTCCCAGACCTACGTCCCCGACCACGCAGGTGAGGTGAACAAGTTGGGCAAGGTCACTGAGAAGCCGATCACGAAGGCGACCAGCAAGAAGGCGGCCAAGAAGAAGTAGTCCTCGCGTTTCGCTGGTTGAGCCGTGGGAGTGAGCTTGCGAACGCCCACGCGCCGAAACCAGGCTGACGTTCGACGCCCGCCCGACCGCGCGCGTCCGAGTAAGAACTTCGCAAAGAAACGCACTCACCCATTCCCACCGGCCCGCCCGCCTGCAACGTTGGAGCTTCACACTTCGACGAAACGGGGCGGACATGGCGGGTCGCAAATTCTTGACAGTGATGAGCGGGGTCGCGATGGCGGCCGGTGTCTCCCTGACGACGGTCCCGGAAGCGCAGGCCGCACCCACCGCTACCTACGTCTACGCAGCGGGCGAGTTCCAGTGCGGACCCAACAACTGGATCGGACGCCTCGTCCCCGAGAACCCGCCGGGTGGGGCGAACTTCCACTACGCGTGCACCCGCCACGACGCGTGCTACAGCGCGGGCAGCCGCACCAACCGCCTGACCTGCGACACCGCGTTCCGCACCCGGATGAACAACGCGTGCGCCGCCGCCGGCAAGGGCGCGACGTGCCGCGCGATCGCGTCCACCTATTACTGGGCCGTCCGCGGAGCGGGCCGGTTCTATTACAAGGGCAGCGGGCTGAACAACTGATCGGCGCACTCCGGAATGAGACGATCGACGAATGCCTGAAGTCGGAGTCCATTCCGAGGCCGGACGCCTGCGCCGCGTCCTGGTCTGTCGTCCGAGCCTGGCGCACCTGCGCCTCACCCCTGACACGTGCGCGGACCTGTTGTTCGACGAGGTCATCTGGGTCGAGAAGGCCCAGCGAGACCACGCCGACTTCGTGGCGAAGATGGAATCGCGTGGCGTCGAGGTGCTCGACCTGCTCGATCTGCTGACCGACATCCTCGACCAACCTGTAGCTCGCGCATGGGTGCTCGACCGCAAGGTGACCGATGACCGGGTCGGGGCGGCATTCACCGACGACCTGCGCAGTTGGCTCGACTCGTTGCCCGCTGCAGAATTGACGGAGTACCTCGTTGGAGGGGTGTCGTACCGAGACGTGCCGGACGATCTGTCGAGTCCGCTGCTGCAGGTGGCCCGCGACCTCGACCAGATGGGGTTCTTCATCCCGCCGTTGCCGAACACGTTGTTCATGCGCGACAACACGTCGTGGATCTACGGCGGTGTCACGCTGAACCCGATGTATTGGCCTGTCCGACAACAGGAAACGTTGCTGACGACGGCGGTGTACCGGTTCCATCCGGCGTTCGCCGATCAGGATCTGACGTACTGGTTCGGTGATCCGGACGGGCGCAATCTGTTCCGCGGACTCGCGACGCTCGAGGGCGGTGACGTGATGCCCGTCGGTAACGGCGTCGTGCTCATCGGTATGGGGGAGCGCACCTCGCAGCAGGCGATCACCCAGGTCGCGCACACGCTCTTCGACGCGGGCGCTGCTGCGCAGGTGATCGTTGCCGCGTTGCCGAAGCTGCGTGCTGCGATGCACCTCGACACCGTGTTCACGTTCTGCTCAGAGGACGTCGTGACCGCGTTCGCGCCCATCACCGACCGCATCGTGCCGATCACGCTGCGTCCCGACCCGAACGCGCCGTCCGGCCTCGACGTGCACCGCGCCGACACGTCCTTCGTCGAGACGGTGGGCAAGGCCCTCGGCACGAAGTTGCGCACGGTCGCGACCGACGGCGACCCGTTCGGCGTGCAACGCGAACAGTGGGACGACGGCGCCAACCTGTTGGCCCTCGAACCCGGCGTCGTCATGGGTTACGACCGCAATACCGCCACCAACAAGGCGCTCGCGAACGCGGGCATCGAGGTCATCACGATCAGCGCCGGCGAACTCGGACGCGGACGCGGCGGCGGACGCTGCATGACCTGCCCCGTCCTCCGCGACCCCCTCTACTGACCCCCAGCACACCTCTCGCTGGTTGAGTCCCAGAATTTCCGCTGGTTGAGCCGTGCAGCCGAGGTACGAGGTTGCATGCGCCGAAACCCGTTGACACTCAACGAAACTCCATCACGCGTCCGGCCAGAGCGCCTTCTTCGCGAGCTGACGCGCACCCGCGGATACGACCGGCCCCGTCCAACGAAAAGCAGCGTTCGGATCGCCGGCAACGATCCGCTCGATGCGATACACCCGCAGTTCGTGCCGATGCACGGGCGCCTCGGCGTAATCCCCTGCCCGCCAACCGAGCTCCGTGAGCAAGTTCGCCACCTGGTCCTCGAAGTCGTCACGTGTCTCGAACGGCCGACCAGCCGCAAGTAGCAGCAACGCAAGAACGTTCACATCCCGACCCATCTCGGTCTCACCGCGGAGCAACGACCCGGCAACGACCGACGACAGAACCCCTGCATCCGCACCGGCCTTCCGTCCGAGCGGTGTGAGCAGGAGCCGCTCGCGGTGCTTGCGCAGCAGCTTCAGGGCGACACACTCACGACGCAGCTGGCTCACTTCAGGCGTGTGCTGCTCGCGGTTGCCCTTGCCATAGCCCCAGTTCAATCCGCTCTCGTTCCAAACGTGTTCGCACGCATCTGGCGCGAGCCAGCCCGCCTTGGTCAACGGAATGCCGTCCGGATCGGCCAGGTCGAGCATCGTCTGGAACGGACGCAACTGCTCCCGCAACTCCACGTCCGTGGCCGGCGCTGCCCGCAAGGCTTCGCTGCTGAGCAGGATGAGTTCACCGATGAGATGCCGCGGACACCGGCCGACCAGCGCTTCGAACTCGGGCGCACGCTGCACCCCGTCAACCGCAACATCGAAGATCGCTGAGGCGCCACCCGTTCCCGACATCGACAGGGCGAAGTTCGCATCCTCGACGCTGAAGTCATCCGGGTCGTAGTCCGCCGGCAACCAGTGCGCGAGGTCCTCGAACTCGCCGCTCAGCAACTGCGGGTCCTTCACCCGCCGCAACTCTGCTGCCAGGTCGTTGAAGAACCCGATCCCACCGACGTCCTCGGGCGGGCAACGTCGTCCTCCCGCAACGCATTTCGCGATCTTGTCGTCGGGAGTCGCCGTCCGTACCTGCTCCACGACGATCCGGTGTTCCCACCCGTCACCGAGGTCGTACTCGTAGTTCAGTCCGTCGCCCTTGGCGCGCAGAATCTGGTCGAGCCGGACGTCGGTCTCCGGCGTCCCACTCTCGCCCTCACCGACGTCGAACTCGTTGAGGAAGTAGTTCCGATCGCCGGGAATATGGAACCGATGCAGGTGGCTGTTCGACCACCCCATCGCGTCCTGCAGCACGTCGTGGAACGCGTCGAGCGCCATGTCCGTGCGCACCTGCAACCGCCGCCAGATGAGCGGTTCGGAGTCCTCGAGTTCGACCTTGATCGTCAGCAGCAACGGCTCATCCAGCGGCGCGGCGACCGCGACCGGTTTGTTGAAGTGTTGCTGGAAGCTGCCGGTGCGCAGCGAGTCGAGGATGCGCCCTCGACGCAGGTCCTCCAGGAGTTCGGACGGGTCGCGTCCGGCGATGATCTGCTTCACGAGCGCATCGATGTCAGGTTGGTTGGATCCGCCCATGTTCCCGAGTCAACCAGATCGATCGCTCGAGTCACGTCGGTTCGTGTGCGTACGATCGCGGTGACTGTTGGAAGTCGAATCCCAATATGGAAAGGTCGGCGGCCCACGCCACGTGGTACGACTGCGTCCGATGAGAGGCAGGATCGTGCCGGTTCGGAGATGGAAGGGTCACCACCGAGCCCTTTCCGAGACGTGATCGGCATGATCGTGCCGATCGGTCTTGACCAGAGCCTCGCATGGCTGACATCGTGCTTGAAGCGGCACGATCATGCCGGTACGGAAGTGGGGACCCGAATGTCGATCGGCAGCACCATCCGAGAACGTCGACGCGAACTCGGCCTCGTCCAGGCTGAGATCGCTGATCTGTCAGGGGTCTCCGAACGCTTCGTGCGTGAGGTCGAGGCCGACAAACCGACGGTGCGCCTCGACAAACTCACCGCCCTCGCGAACGCCCTCGGCCTGGAACTCACGCTGAGCGAGCGCCGGTAGTGAACCGCCTCGACCCACGCGACGTGAAGGTCGCGGACGTCTACAAGGCCGGTCGTCGGGCCGCCACCCTGACCCGGGACGGCGCCGTCAACACCTTCGCCTACCTGCCGGACTACGACGGTCCGGCGGTCGCCACGACACTTCCCCTCGACAGCGCGCCGGTGTCGGCCGGGTCGGGAGCGGTGCCGGCGTTCTTCGCCAACCTGCTCCCCGAGGGACGTCGCCTCACCGCGCTGCGTCAGTCGGTCAAGACAAGTGGCGATGATGAACTCAGCCTCTTGCTTGCCGTGGGCGGCGACCCGGTGGGCGACGTGCAGGTCTTACCTACGGGCGTCGAACCATCTTCGGTCGAGCCGAAGACCAACGAACCGGGTGAACTCGATTTCGCTGAACTCCTTGCGGACCAGGGAGTCTCGGATCCGAGTGTGCTCGCCGGGATCCAGGACAAGGTGTCCGGTCGAATGCTGACACTGCCGTTGCAGTTCGGCGGTAGGGATCGGTTGCTGAAGTTCGAGGTGCCGGAGTTTCCCCGCGTGGTCGAGAACGAACACTTCTTCCTGGAGCGAGCCAAACGGCTACGTCACCCGGTGGTGAGATCGCAGGTGCTGCACGATTCACGCAATCGTTCCGGGCTGTTGATCGACCGCTTCGACCGTCCGGTGAAAGACGGCTCGCTCACCTCTCTGGCGGTCGAGGACGGTGCGCAACTGCTGAACATCCATCCGGCACAGAAGTATTCGGTCAGAACCGAGGCTCTCGCCGATGCGGTGGCTTCCGTCTGTGCCGCGCGCCCGGTGGCCCTTCGGGCGGTGTTCCAACAGGTGCTGTTCGCGTGGCTGACCGGCAACGGCGACTTGCACGCCAAGAACATGTCCGTCCTGCAGCACGGAAGTGAGTGGCGCGTGGCGCCCATCTACGACATTCCCTCGACGCTGCCGTACGGCGATCACACGATGGCACTGTCGATCGGCGGGCGACGAGATGGACTGTCCCGCAAGCAATTCGATACCTTCGGTGCACGCCTGGGTCTTCCACGCCGCGCGATCGACCGTACGGTCGATGAGGTCCTGGCTGTCACCGAACGAATCGAGGAGGAGATCGCGGACGGTGCGATCGGGTTCGACACACGACGTCAACGGGACCTCGTCAGGGCTCTGCGACGACGTCGGCGCGTCATCGCTGAGGACTAGTGCAAGACGCTGGTCGCGTAGTGAGGAAGGGTTACCGACCGAGCGCGATCGAGACCCTACCGGTGGTGCCGTACGACGCGATCAACGTCGACGCCACGTCGACGAGTGGTGTCAGGATCGCCGGCCGGTCGAGGGTGACATCGAGAATCAGCGGGCACTGATCGGCGATCCGCTGCATGCGCACCACGAACCCGGGCGGGAAGTCGAGCGAGCCCTGGTGGAACCACGCCTCGAGGAACAGATCGGACCGCTCGTCGAAGGGAGCGCCGACCCGGACGATCGCGACGCCCGCTTCCTCCGGTCTGTAAGCGCTTTCATCGATGTGTGGGACACAGGTCACCTTCGGATGGGAAGGGTCGAGGTGGCAGTTCGCCGAAGGAATCCGTTCTCGCGATTACCCACGCCCGCGGGCCCGGTCGTACCGACGTAGCGCCTCTTCGCGTTCCTCCGCGTGATCGACGATCCGCTCGGGGTAGCCGTGCGCGTAGCCGTCGTCGTGCTTCCAGGGTTCGTGCGCGGCCTTGCCGTCGAGGTGTCGCAACTCGGGGATCCAGCGGCGCACGTAGTCACCGTCCGGGTCGAACTTGATGCCCTGGGTGACCGGGTTGAACACCCGGAAGTAGGGGGACGCGTCCGTGCCGGTGCCCGCGACCCACTGCCAGCCATGGTTGTTGGAGGCGAGGTCACCGTCGATCAGGTGGTCGAGGAAGTGGCGCGCGCCGACCGGCCACCACACGTGCAGGTGTTTGGTCAGGAAGCTAGCGGTGACCATGCGGACGCGGTTGTGCATCCACCCGGTCTCGGCCAGTTGCCGCATCCCGGCGTCGACGAACGGGAAGCCGGTGCGGCCTTCCTGCCAGGCCCGGACGCCGTCGCCGGGCGGGTCGTACTCCATGCCGCGCAGCGAAGTGGTCAGGTCGTGCCACGCACTGGACGGTTCGCGCAGCAGCACGTCGGCGTAGAACTCGCGCCAGGCGAGTTCGGTGATGAAGGTGTCGACGCCCTCGCCGCTGCGGCCGCGCAGGTCGGCCAGCAGGGTGCGCGGGTGGATGGCACCGACCTTGAGGTAGGGGCTGAGGAAGGACGTGCCGGCGATGCTCGGGCGATCGCGAGTGGCGGCGTAGTCGTCGATTCCGCTGTGTAAGAACTCTTTCCAACGATCCAGCGCAGCGTCTTCACCCGCGTCAGGGAGGGTGGGAACGTCCTTCAGGGCGTCGTCGACGGCCTTCGTCGCAGCAGCGTCATTGCGGATGTCGCGCCAGTTCGGCTCGACCTCCGGCGCCGGGTCGGAGGTGCCCCGTTCGCGCCAGGTTCGGGCGAACGGGGTGAACACCTTGAACCCGTCACCGCTCTTGTTCCGGATGATCCCCGGGCCGATCGCGTACGGCGTGCCGGCCTCGACCCACTCGATACCGTTGCGCTGCAGCGCTTCTGCGACATCGCGATCGCGGCGGGCGCCGTACGGTGTGGTCTCGCGGGTGACGTGCACCGAGGTTGCGCCGATGCGCTCGGCAACCTGGGGGATCACCTCGCGTGGGTCGCCGTGCAGCAACGCGAGGTGTCCGTCGAAGCTCGCGACGGCGGCCTTGACCGAGGCGGCAAGCCAAGCCCGTCGGACGCCGCCCGCGCCTCCCCACAGCGTGGGGTCGACGACGAACACGGCAGCCACGTCGTCGGCCGTTGCTTCGTGGGCACTGAGCAGGGCCGGCAGGTCGTTGCGGCGCAGGTCTCGGCGCAGCCATAGGAGCGTGGTCACCGACCCATCCTCGCCGGGTCCAGTCCTGCGATTGGCCGCCGGCCGCGTTCAATTCGCCGACACCGCGAGTGTGGTCACCGGGCACGACGTCAGCCAGACGCATACCTGAGGTGCGCCCGGACGAGGGTGCGATCTGCTACTTGTCCCAGCCACCCCACCGCGACTCGAGGGTGACGCTGTCGTCCAGCAGCCGGCCGTCGACAACCGCCGCCGGTGCGTTGCCCGCACCGCGATTGATCATGCGGGTGTGCCGCACCCTCGCCACGATCTCATTGCCGATTCGGACGTCGAGCCCGCCGTCCGGGATGAGGCGAGGGAGCGGGGCGGACAGTGCGAGCGGTGCATACACATCGACCTGGTATCGGCAGCGCTGCAACACCTGGTTCGACGGTGCTCCGTGGTGCAGCCGGGGGTCGGGCGGAAGTTGGGTCGGCACCCGTGGACGATCGACGAACCAGAGCGCGACGTCGCCACCGGCCAGCCAACTCGAACACGACGCGGCCAGCGGGCCGATGTCGTGGTGTCCATGCACCCGGACGACGGTCGCCGGGTAGGGCCACATGAATCCTGATCCGCGAGCCATCGGGTCGGTGAGGACACGGGCGAGTTGAAGCGTTTCGCGGTCCTTGACGGCGGTGTGTTCGGTGCTCCGGTCGGCGAAGTCGGGTCCGTCGTGCCAGGCCACGGCGTCCGGCACGTGCCGCAGGTCGCAACCGCTCAGCCAACATCTGTTCGCGAGATCCCAGTCTTCACCGCCGTAACCGACGAAACCGGGGTCGAATCCGCCGGCACGTCGGTAGGTTCGACGGGTCATTCCCAGGACGGCGGAAATGATGAAGCGGTAGGAGCGGTCGTCGGCATATCGCAGGTTATCGGTCGCACGATAACCCTCGCGCAGCCAGGCTGGTTCGGTCAGTGGCGTCGGTGGGGCACCATCACCGCGCAACCAGGCATGCAACCGGGCCGGCTCCCACCCCGTGAGGTCGGCGTGGCGTCTGCGTCCCACGGCGACGACTCCGCAACGTTCATCGCCCTGACGGATGACGTCAGTCATCGTACGTAAGTAGTCGGGTTCGGGAACGGTGTCGCAATCCAGGAAGCAGATCACCTCGGCATCCGTCGCCCGAGCACCCAAGTCCCGCGCGGCCGATGCGCGAAATCCCAGATTCTCCTGGCGCACCGCACGTGTCGCGTACGGTCGGTCGCCCAGTACCGCACGAGCGGGCGAACCGTCGTCGGCCACGACCACCTCGAACGCATCGGGGCCGACGGACTGGAGTTCCAAGGCTGTCAGCAGCAGGTCGAGTTGGCTTTGCTGGTCGAAGAACGGGACGACGACAGCCGTCAGTGGTGCCATGAGGCCAAGGCCTTCGCGTAGAGAGCGCCGACGTCGTCGAGCGACGGGCCGAGCGGCACGCCGGGTCTCAGCGTCGTCGACTCGGGGTGGTCGAGTGCGTGTCGGGCGGCGGCGGCGAGATCGTCGTAGATCGTCAGCACGTCGGGACAGCGGGCGTCGAGTTCCTCGACGTACCGCGAACGAGGAACCAGCGGTCGTCGACCGGCTGTAAGCCAGGAGTTGATGGAGCCGGACGCAGACAGGTGCTGATGCGGCGCGACCGGCACCGCAACCCGAGCCAGCACCTCCTGGAGCCGGTCGTCCGGGATGTAACCGGTGACCGTGAATCGTCGGTTGCGTCGGTGCGCTTGGCGCTGTAGTTCCTCGACCAGATGACCATGGCCCGGCGATGGTCGTCCGAGGGCGGTGAGTCCCACATCCGCGGGGAGTCCGCTGAGGGCATGAAGCGCCTGGGCATGGCCCTTGCCCGGATACAGGAACCCGAACACTGCAAGATCGCGGTGTGTGCCGCCGACCTCGGCGGGGCTGACATACCGGCGGGGACTCTCGATCGGCAGGGGTATGACAGCTCGCGGAACTGCCCTCAGACTCCGGCGGTCGGTCAGCTTCAGCACCGCGTCCAGCAGCGTGGACTCATGATGTGAGCTGAGGGCGACCCCGCGGCTGACGGCCAGGATGTCGGCGTATGCCGACGCCCGTTGTCGGTGACGATCCGGGCCGTCCGAAGGCTGCGGCAAGTCGTGCAAGGTGACACTCATCGACGTGGACCGGCCCAGCGCAATGAGTGTGGACGCTGTCTGCGCGGCAGTGTGACCGAACAGGCGATCGGTGACGTGCACGTGGACGGAGGCGCGGGCGACCAGACGGACGAGGTCGGTGCCGATCCCGTCCGGCACCCGGATGACCGGGGCGCTTCGCAGCGACGGAGTCGTGCTCAACTCGCGGGCGAGCCGAGTGACCCCGTGCTCTTCGTGACCGACGATCAGGTGCGTCACCGAAGTCGCGCCGGCTCTCGAATAACACTCTTGCACGGTGAGGACCGGATGCAGAGTCGCGGGCCGGTCGATACTCCCGGGCCTCATCGGGCCAAGCCGCTCATCCACATCACGGGGTGACCATACGACGGGGTGCTGACACTCCGCGCCGAAGCACCGCCCGCACGCCGATACCGGCTCCGCGTTCTTGCCGATCGAACGCAGTGCGCCACTAGCTGGTCGGACGGCTCGACTTGCTCGGTCGCTGACGGCTGAGTCATGCCATTTCCATCAAAACCTATGATTCCGCGCGGCACGTGCTGCAGCCGAACCGACCTCACTCGCCACCCGAACCCCGGCCGCCTGTCGGCACGGTCGCGTAACCTCACGCGAAGACGTGAAAGGGGTACGGGTGACCGACAACAAAGCGGCGACGAAGCGCTCGCTCGTGCTCGGCGCGTACCCCGCCATCCAGTGTCCCGTCCGCACGCATTACGACTTCGATCCTTCGATGGTCGGTGCGCCGATCCCGATCTCTCCCGAACTGCAGGACATCCTCGACGCCGGCAACGCGTTCGAGGCCGAACTGTTCGATCGCATCACCGCGGATGCACCGGAGCGCTTCCACGTCGTCGAACCCGACACGTACTACCGGGACGCGGTCGACCAGACGCTCGATGCGATGGAGCGCGGCGTCGAGATCATCGTGCGCGGTGCACTCCCTGAAGACAGCGAGGGTCACCGGTCCGGGCGCCCAGATCTGCTGATCCGACACGGCAATTCGTGGCCGGCCACCTACCTGCCCGGGGATGTGAAGCTGCACAAGTTCCTGTCGGCGATGAAGTCCAACAGCAGGAACACCTACGCCGTCACGGTCGCGCCGGCGAGCAACCCGCAGCAGCGCTCGACTCTCCCCGACGCACGTCCGCGCGGCGGCCGGTTGGAGCCCGACGCGCTCCAGCTCGTCCACTACACCCGCATGTTGGAGGCCATCGGCCGGCACCCCGGTCCCGACCACTACGAAGCCTTCCTCGTCTCCGGTGACGACTGGGCGATGTGGGGGCTCGAGGAGGTGCACGGCACCTGGATCGCGCTCGACCAACCTGCCTTCACCACCTACTCGCGCAGCGAGGGCACCAAGACCCGCAGCGCGCTCGAACGCTATGACCACGAGTTCGGGTTCCGGCTGGCCGTCGCGCAGAACGCTGCCACCGGCAACGACTCGCTCGTCGTCCCGATCTACACCTCCGAGTGCGACAACTGCCCCTGTTACGCGGTCTGCGGGCCGGTGTTCGACGCCGACCCCACCACCTCGTTCACCTCCTGGCGCCCGAGCCTGCGCGAGTGGCTCGCCCTGCGCACCCTCGGCGTCCACACCGTCGACCAGCTCGCCGCGCTCGAACTCACCCCCGAATGGCTTGAGAGCTACCAGGCCGAAACCGGTGACCGCACGAAGAACGCCGGCAAGCGCATCGCGCTCACCATCGAGAAGGCGAAGATCGCCGTCGCCGGTCACGCGCTCGCTTTTCGCACCGACGTCGTGCTCCCGCCGAGTGCCGACGTCGAGATCGATCTCGACATGGAGAACGACACCGACAACCGGGTGTTCCTCTGGGGTGCCCGGCTGCGGCGTGGGGGCGAGTCGAGTTTCCACATCTTTGTCGAGTGGGACCACCTGAGCGATGAGTCCGAGTTGGCGCTCGCGAACCAGCTCACCGAATGGCTTGCGCAACAACGTGATTCGGCGCTCGCGAACGGCGAGACAATCCGGGTCTTCCACCACGGACCCGTCGAACGACAACGCCTCACCAACATCCAGGGGAAGTCCGCCGTCCAGGACACGGGTATCGAGTTTGTCGACACCTGCGCGTGGGCCGAGAAGCACCTCATTTCCGCCGCCGGCCACGGACTCAAACCGCTCGCCGTCGCCCTCGGGTTCGCCTGGCGAGACGACGACCCCGGCGGACGCAACTGTCAGCTGTGGCTGGATGAGTCCCGTGCCACCACCGACCCGCAGCTGCGCCAGATCCTGCGCGACCGCGTCCTGGCCTACAACGAGGACGACACCGCCGCCACCGCCTGGATCCGCGACCACGCGCCCGGCCTGCCGACCCTCGCCTCGCTGGAGACCGAATGACCGGCATCCACGTGCACCGCAGCGACCGGCCGCAGGAACTCGCAGCCGGTCTCGCCACGATGCTCGCCGACAACCCCGCGGACGTCTTCAGTTCCGAGGTCGTCGTCGTGCCCGCGCGCGGTGTGGAGCGCTGGCTCACCCAGCAGCTGTCGCACACGCTGGGATCGGTCGCCGGCGACGACGGTATCTGCGCGGGGCTGGAGATCCTCACCCCTTCGTCGCTCGTCGGGTTGCTGCTCGACCGCGACCGCGACGATCCGTGGTCGGCCGACCGGCTCGTCTGGCCCACGCTGGACGCCATCGACGAGTTGTGTGGCACGCCCGGGTTCGAGGCCATCACTCGTCACCTCGGTGCCGGCCCGGAGATCGTCGCAGACCCCGCCGCCGAGTGGGACCGCAAGGCACGTCGGGCACGCCGGTACGTCGTTGCTCGGCGCATCGCCGGGCTCTTTGCTGCGTACCACCGGGATCGTCCGCAGATGCTCGGCGAATGGGAATCCGGTTCGAGCACAGACGGATACGGGTCGTCTTTGGCGGACGATCTGATGTGGCAGCCGCCGTTGTGGCGGCGCGTCGTCGAGCTGACGCTGGACGCGCACGGGCTCGATGAGTCGGTCACCGGACGGCACCAGCGGGTCGTTGCGGGTTTGCGGGACGGTTCGCTGCCGTTGGAGTTGCCGGAGCGGTTGTCGTTCTTCGGGTACACCCGGTTGGCGCGGGCTGAGCGGGAGTTGATCCACGCGCTGGGTTCGCAGCGGGAGTTGCACCTGTGGTTGCCGCACCCGTCGCCGGCTTTGTGGGACGCGATCGGGTCCTTGGGTTTCGGCGCGTCCGATTCCTCCCGCTGGTTGACCCGTACGGATGAGCTTGCGAATCCCTACGCGCCGAAACCGAGGGCTGAGGACGAGACCGCTCTCGTTGCGGAGAACCCGTTGTTGGCGACGCTCGGGCGCGATGTTCGTGAGTTGCAGCAGACGCTCGTGAGCATGGAGCCGGTCGTTCATGAGCCGCTGTCGTCGGGTTCGTCCGCCGCTTCGCGGTTGGCTTCGATGCAGGCGGATGTTCGGGGGAACACGGCTCCGACCTCAGTGCTGCGCGATGTTCCGGTGGTTTCGGCGCGCGGGACTTCCTTCGTCAGTCCCGCGGCTCAACCAGCGGAACAGGGTTGGTTCGCGCCGACGCCGCTGTTTGAGCCTGGGCGCGGCGACGAAGGAGCAGCGTCCAGTGCCGAAACCAAGGCACGCTTGACGGACAACTCGTTCCAGGTGCACTCGTGCCACGGCCGCCCCCGCCAGGTCGAAGTACTCCGCGAAGTGCTCACCTGGTTGCTCGCCGAGGGCATGGGTGACCTGCAGCCGCGCGACATCCTGGTCATGTGCCCCGACATCGAGGCCTTCGCACCGCTGCTGCGGGCCACCTTCGGACTCAGCAACGTCTCCTCGATCACCGCGCCCGACCACGACGTCCACCCCGGCCAACGACTTCGCCTGCAACTGGCGGACCGGTCGCCCGGTGCCACCAACCCGCTGTTCGACCTTGCCCGACGCGTGGTCGCGATCGTCGCCGGCCGGATGACCGCGTCCGAGGTGCTCGACCTCGCCGGCCACGAGTCCGTCCGCCGCCGTTTCGGGTTCGACGACGACTCACTCAGCCGCATCGCCGCCTGGGTCGAGGACGCCGACGTCCGCTGGGGATTCGACGAACTGCACCGCCGCGAGTACGGACTGCGCGGCTTCGACGGACACACCTGGACCCCTGCCCTCGACCGCATCGCCCTCGGGGTCGCGATCAGCGCGGACGCCGCCGGTCCGGACGCGATCGGTGCCCCGGTCGACGACATCGGCAGCCGCGACATTGAGGTCGCCGGACGCTTCCTCGAGCTCATGGAGCGCATCAAACGTGCCGCCGACGACGTTCGCGGACGCGGCGAACACCTCACCTCCACCGACGGCAACGTGCAGACCGCGCAGTGGATGAACTGGTTGAAGGACATCGTCCACGGTCTCGCGGATGTGCCGCTCGACGACCGCTGGCAGCTGTCGCAGATCGACCGCGAACTCGACACCATCGCCGCCTCGGCCGGCGAGGTTCCGTTGCGGCTCAGCGACATTCGCACGGTCCTCGACCAGCGCTGGGCGGGCCGTCCGACCCGCGCCAACTTCCGCACCGGCGCGATCACCGTCTGCTCGATGGTGCCGATGCGTTCGGTGCCGCACAAGGCCGTCGTCGTGCTCGGCCTCGACGACGGCGTCTACCCGCGCTCACCCGTGGTCGACGGTGACGACGTGCTCGCCCGCCGACCGTTCGTGGGGGAGCGCGACCCGCGCAGCGAGGACCGCCAACTCCTGCTCGACGCCGTCATGGCCGCCGACGACTACTTCGTCGCGATCTACTCCGGTGCCAACGAACACAACGGTGCTCGGCGCCCACCGGCCGTCCCGCTGCAGGAGCTCATCGCGGTCGCCACTCGCACCGGGGGCGGCGACGACTCCTTCGTGCACCTGCACCCGTTGCAGGCCTTCGACGAACGCAACTTCACAGCAGCGTCCCCGCTGCCCGGCGGCACCTTCGACCGATCCGCGCTCGCCGGCGCGAAGGCACTGCGCCGATTCCGTCACGACCAACCGCCACAGGCACCGTTCCTGTCCGGACTGCTCCCGGCTCGCCCTGTCGACGCCGTCACCATCGACGAACTCACCGGGTTCCTGCACAACCCCGCCCGCGACTTCCTGCGCAGCCGCCTGGGCATCTTCGTGCCGCGCGAAGCCGACCCCGTCGACGACGCCGTCCCGATCGCCCTCGACGGCCTGCAGACCTGGGCCATCGGCGAACGCATGCTGCAACAGATGGTGCAGGGCGCGACCCTGGACGAGGCCATGCAGCGCGAGAACCGCCGCTCGAGCTTCCCGCCCGGTGCCCTCGGCGACAGGGCGCGCAAGGACGTCCAGGGTGAACTCGCCACGATCACAAAGCATTTGCACCGGCCGGACGACGTGCCACCGCGCTCTGTCGACGTTCGCCTTGACCTGCCTGGGACGGGCGGTCCAGGCTCGGTGCGGTTCACAGGTGTCGTCGGCGGCGTGCACGGCGACGAACTGCGCGTGCACACCTTCTCCCGCATCGGTCCCAAGCAGCTGATCAGCGGCTGGGTGCGACTGCTCGCGCTGGCCGCCGTCGAACCTGACCGCATCCACCACGCCACCCTGCACGGCAAGCGGGGCAGCGTCCGTCTGAGATCGCCTGGGGCACAAGAAGCTTCGACACTGCTGGCCGATCTCGTCGAACTGCGTGGCAAGGGACTGCAGTACCCGATGACCGTCCCACCCAGGACCGCGCACGCGTTCGTCCGCGGCAACCGCGTCAAGCTGCTGAACGGTGACGACAACCTGCTGCTGCACTTCGCGAGCACCGAATGGGAAGGCGACAAGATCCCCGGCGAGAACACCGACCCGTACTGGGTGAAGATCCTCGGCCGCGGAGCCCCGATCCAACAGATCGAGATGCTCGGTCTGCGGCAGTTCTCCGCCCGCATCTGGCTGCCGGTCCTCACCCACCAGGAGGAGGCGTGAGCACCGAGACCTTCGACATCACCGGCCCCCTGCCCGAAGGCACCACGCTCATCGAGGCGTCCGCCGGCACCGGCAAGACCTGGACGGTGGCCGCCCTCGCCACCCGGTACGTGATCGAGCAGGGCATGCCGATCGACAAGCTGCTCATCGTCACCTTCAGTCGCGCCGCCAGTCAGGAGTTGCGCGAACGCGTGCGTGCCCGGCTCGAGGAGACTCTCTCCGAACTCGAGTCGTCCGCCCCCACCGAAGACCCATTGGTCGAGCAACTGCGTGACTGCGCGCCTACGGAATTGGCGCTGCGCGTGCGACGGTTGCGGACGGCGGTCGCCGACTTCGATACCGCCACGATCGCGACCATCCACCAGTTCTGCCACTACGTGCTGCGCGGACTCGGCGTCGCCGGCGACTCCGACCCGGGCGCGACCCTCGCCGAAGACCTCGAACAACTGCAGAGCGACGTCATCGACGACCTCTTCCTCGCCGACCACCTGCGCGCGGTGTCCGGCACGCCCGAGTACGCGATCGCCCGCAAGGACGCCCGCCATGCACTCAACAACCCCGGCGCCGAACTGCACCCGACGGACGCGTCCGGCCCGCTCGGCGTGCGCATGGACCTGGTGCGACGGGTGCGGGAGGAGTTCGAGAGGCGCAAGCGGCGCGCGGCCGTGCTCTCCTACGACGACCTGCTCGAACAACTCGCCGACGCCCTTGAGGACGAGGGCGGTCCGGCGCGGCGGAGGATGCGCGACCGCTGGTCGGTGGTGCTGGTGGACGAGTTCCAGGACACCGATCCCGTTCAGTGGCAGGTGTTCTCCCGTGCCTTCGCGTGTGAGGGCATCTCGCTGCTGCTCATCGGCGACCCGAAGCAGGCGATCTACGCCTTCCGCGGCGGCGACATCCACACCTATCTGCAGGCCGCCGACACCGCCGACCGGCGCACCTCGCTGCCCACCAATTACCGCAGCGACGAACCCCTCGTCCGTTCGTTGCAGACCCTGATGAACGGGGTCGCGTTGTCCGAGGGCATCGTCGTCCACCCGGTCACCGCGCACCACAAGACGCATCGACTCAGCGGTTCGCCGGACGACACCCCGGTGCGGCTGCGCACCTGGCCTCTCATCGACGGCGAACGCCAGCCGTCCATCGGTGACGTGCGCCGGCAGGTCTACCCCGACGTCGCGGACGACATCGAGCGGCTGCTCGCGTCCGGTGCCGAACTCGACGGACGGCCCGTGCAGCCACAGGACATCGCGGTGCTCTGCCACGTCGGCAGCGACCTCGCCGGGATTCGGGAAGAGTTGCGCCGCAGGGGAATTGCGTCGGTGCTGGTTTCCGGCACGTCGGTGCTGCGGACGCCGGCTGCCGAGGCCTGGCTCGAACTGCTGATGGCGCTCGAACAACCCCACCGCCGCGACCGGGTCGGTCTCGCAGCACTCACCCCGTTCATCGGCTGGACCGCCGAGCAACTCGACAGCGCCGACGAAGCCGAAATCGAAACCGTTGCGGCACAGATCCGTTCGTTGATCACCGCATTCCATCGTGGGGGAGTCGCGGCTGTGTTGGACGTCGCGCGCAGTCAGGGGCTGGCCGAGCGCGTCCTGGGTCAGGTCGGCGGCGAACGAGACCTCACCGACATCGAGCACTGTGCCCAGGTGCTGCACGAGCAGGTGCTGCAGGGCATGACCGGGTTGCCGTCGTTGATCGCGTGGATGATGAAACAGAGCGCGGACGACGCTGTCACGCCTGCGGATTCGAGGACCATGCGCCTCGACTCCGACGCGCTCGCCGTCACGCTCTCGACGATTCACAGCAGCAAGGGACTGCAGTACCCGATCGTGTACGCGCCCTTCCTGTTCAACAACTGGCTGTCCGACAAGGAGCACGCAGTTGTTGTGCACCGCGACGGCCACCGCATCCTGTCCTACGACCGCGCCGACCTCAACGGTTCCGAGCGTCGCGCCGACGACCTCGGCGAACACATGCGTCTGGCGTACGTCGCGATGACCCGTGCCCAGTCTCAGCTGGTGCTGTGGTGGGCGCCGACCTACAACAGCAAGGACGCCGGCCTCCACCGCCTCCTCTTCGGCCAAGCCCCCACCCCCGAAGCCCTTGACCAGTTGCTGCGGTCGCGGACACACGGCAACGCCGCCGAACCACACGCTGGTCGAGTAGGTGGGAGCCCGGACAACGCTGCCCAACCACACGCTGGTCGAGTAGGTGCGAGCCCCCAGGGCGAGCGCCGCGATCGAGACCATGGCGACGATCACGAAGACTCTCCCGACGACCTCACCGGGTCTCGATCGCGCTCGATCGGTAACCCTCCCGCACTACTCGACCAGCGTGCGGTGATCACGCTGCTCGACCCGATCGACAAGCACTCGATCGCCACGAACCAGCGCTTCCTGCAGACTTGGGCCGACCACGGCGCGTTCAGCCTCGAGGTCATCGGTAGCGGCACGACGCAGCCGGCACCCCCGGTCGAGCCGTCGACCGAACGCCTGACGGCCCGCTGGTTCGATGACTCGATCATCGACCGGGATTGGCGCCGCGCGTCCTACTCCTCGCTTGCTGCAGCGGGTGAGGCGGCCGCTGAAGCCGCGGGCGAACTATCCGAACCCGAGGACGATGCCGTCGGACGCATCGACGAGGAGGTCATCGTCGTTCCCGGTGGTTTCGGCGCGGGCGACTTCCTTCGTCAGTCGCCCGGCTCAACCAGCGGGAACGCGGGGGACTTCCTTCGTCAGTCGCCCGGCTCAACCAGCGGGAACGCGGGCGACCACACCACACCACTCGACGACGAGGCGAAACCCGGTGACGGGAACGCGGGCGACCACACCACACCACTCATCGACGAGCCGAAACCCGGTGACGCGAACACCGAACCCTCGCCGATGGCCGACCTCCCCGTCGGGGCGACCTTCGGCTCCCTCGTCCACGCTGTCCTCGAACATGCCGACCTCCAGGCCCGCGACCTGCGCGCGAACCTGCTCGACAACGTCCGCGAACAACTCGTCTTCTGGCCGGCCGACCTCGTCCCCGAGGCGCTCGTCGACGCGATGGAAGCGGTCTGCACCACGCCGATGGGTCCCGAACCTGATGCCCCTCGACTGGTCGACATTGCGAAGACCGACCGGTTCTCCGAGATGGACTTCGAGATGCCCCTCGCCGGCGGTGACCGCCCGCACGCGCGTCCGGTGCTGCGCGAGATGGCCGAGGTTCTGCGCACACACCTCTCCGACGACGATCCATTGATCGACTTCGCGGACGCACTGGCCGGCGACGCGTACGGCGACCAGACCCTGCTCGGTTACCTCACCGGATCGGTCGACCTCACCTTCCGGCACGACGGACGGTTCTACATCGTCGACTACAAGACCAACTGGCTCGGCGAACCCGGCGAACCGCTGACCCTCGCCGACTACGAACCCGCCCGCCTGAACGCGGCGATGGGCCACTCCTCCTACCCGCTGCAGGCGATCCTGTATTCGATTGTGCTGCATCGGTATTTGCGATGGCGGCTGCCCGCATACGACCCGGGCGAGCACTTCGGCGGCGTGATGTACCTGTACGTGCGCGGCATGGCCGGACCCGACACCCCGGTGGTCGACGGTGGACGCTGCGGCGTCTTCACCTGGCACCCACCGACGGCCATCCTCGACGACCTGTCGAAGGTGCTTGACGGAGGTGAGCGATGACCGACGCCGCACTCAGTCTCAACGCCCAGGGACGCCTCGCCACACTGAACGAAGCGGGCATCCTCGACGGCAGCGACTGCCTCGTGGCCGCGCGGGTCTGTGCTGCGTTGGGGGAGGAGCCGACCTCGGACGCCGCCCTCGCCTTCGCGTTCGCGGTGCGGGCGGTACGTGACGGTTCGACCGCGCTCGACCTGGCAGACGTCGCCGGATGGACCGCCGCCGTCGATGTAGACGAGATCGAGCAGGACGCGGAGACCGCACAGGGTCTCGTCGATCTGCCGTCACCTGAGGACTGGCTGCACACCCTTCAAGCCGGTCCACTTGTGCAGCAACGGATCCTGCGCATCGACCTCGGTCTGGTCTACCTGGATCGGTACCTCGCCGACGAGTTGCTCATTGCCTCCGCGCTGACCGACCGCGTGCCCGAACACCTGCCGCCGGTCGACCTGTCCGTCGTCGAGGAGAGCATCGGCAAGGGCGATCTCAACAAGGAGCAGCAAACCGCGGTTCGCTCAGTCGCGACCCGCCCGGTCACCGTGCTGACCGGTGGGCCCGGCATGGGCAAGACCCACGCGATCGGCCAGATCCTCACCGCCCTGCTCGCCGCGTCCGACGGCCAACTGCGCATCGGACTCGCTGCGCCCACCGGCAAGGCCGCCGCCCGCATGAACCAGTCGCTCGGCGCCACGCTCGAGGGTGACAGCGCGATCAAGCCGGCGGTGACGCTGCACCGGCTGCTGGGTCCGCTGCCCGGCACGAACCTGCGCTTCCGTCACGGAGCGCACGACCCGCTCCCACACGACGTCGTCGTGGTCGACGAAGCCTCGATGGTCTCGCTCAACCTGATGGCCCGCCTCGTCGAATCGCTCTCACCCACAACGCGATTGCTGCTGGTGGGCGACCCCGACCAGCTCGCGTCCGTCGAAGCAGGGTCCGTGCTGGCGGACGTCGTCGCCGGGCTGGACGCGTCCGGTGCAGTCGTCCGGCTCGTCCAGGACTACCGCATGGGCGACGACCGCGCGCGCCTCGCCGCAGCCTTCCGCACCGGCGTCCCGGATCAGGTGGCCGAGGCGATCGACCAGGCGAAGTCCGGCGTGCAATTGATCGAGACCGACACCCCCTCGCTCGAACTCATCCCGCGCGTGGCCCAACACGCCCTGAAGCTGCGCGAACTCGCTGCCGCCGGGGACGCCGACGCAGCCGTCGAACAACTCGGACGTCTGCGTCTGCTCTGCGCCCACCGCCACGGACCCTTCGGCGCGAGCCACTGGAACCGCCTGGTGGAGATGGAACTCGCCAAGCACGCGCCCGACATCCGCTCGCACCAGATGTACGTCGGCCGCCCGATCCTGATCACCCGCAACGACCACGGGCTCGGCCTCAACAACGGCGACGCCGGTGTCATCGTCCAGACACCCGACGGCACCCGCGCGGTCATCGAGACCGGCCACGGACGCGAGTCGTTCCCGCCGTGGTTGCTGTCGGAGGTCGAGACCATGCACGCGATGACCGTGCACAAGGCACAGGGCAGCCAGGCCGCCGAGATCATTGTTCTCGTCCCGCCGGTCGAGTCGCGACTGCTGACCAGGGAGATGCTCTACACCGCCGTCACCCGGCCGCAGGAACACCTGACGATGGTCGGCACCCGCGAAGCGATCGCCCTCGCCGTCGACACCCCCGTCCGCCGTACCTCCGGTCTACGTCAACGCCTGTCGAGCTGACCCCGATCCGAGGCGACTCCAAGTGCACGAGGGCACGCCGTATACGGAGTGCCCTCGTGCATTTCGGATCCTATCGGCAACGTCGCCCCTCGAGTTCGATGATTTGTTTGCACACACGGGCACCGCGCGGGACTCTTACTGCGGGTAGTCGGTGCGGGGAGGAACAAATTTGATGCACACATCATCGAAGCGTCGTTTTGCGACGCTGGTAGTCACAGCGGTCACGGCCTTCGGGATGAGTGCAACGGCGGCGCCTGCGAGCCACGCAGATCCGAGCGAGCGCACGTCCCAGACGGTTGCTGCGCAGAAGCCCGCGTCGAAGGCGCCGCAGAAAAAGACAACGCGCGAGGTGCGCGGTGCGCCCGTCGACACCACGCCGAAGACGGTCACCCAGCCGGACGGCAGCAAGGTCACGATCCAGCGCAACGGCGACCGGCTGCGCAACTGGACCTCGACCATCAAGGGCAACGCCACGGTCGTCAAGGACCGGCAGGGCTACTGGCGGTACGCGTCCGGACTCGACAGCAAGGGCCAGCCCAAGGCCGGCTCGAAGAAGGCGGCCGCGTCCGCAGCGGCGCCGCAGGAGTCGGTCGGGTTGACCCCGACCCAGGACCTGCAGGAGGCGGCAACGGTTCAGCAGTCGCTGGGCTTCACCGGCACACAGCGCACGTTGGTGATCCTGGCCCAGTTCTCCGACCGGTCTTCGCTCGGTACGACTGCAGCACAGTGGAGTTCGAAGTTCTTCGGAAGCGCCGGCAGCGTTCGCTCGTTCTACAAGGGCGCCAGCTTCAACAAGCTCGACGTGGCGCCGGCTCAGGAGTCGAGCGGTGCGGCGAACGACGGAGTGGTCGGGTGGGTGACCCTGCCGATGAGCCACCCGGACAGCACCCGCACCAACGCCGGCGACCGGGAGGTCGCTGCAGCGGCGATCACGGCAGCTGACCCCTACATCGACTACGC
This sequence comes from Yimella radicis, assembly GCF_054778255.1. NCBI lineage: Bacteria > Bacillati > Actinomycetota > Actinomycetes > Micrococcales > Dermacoccaceae > Yimella > Yimella radicis. Next base: position 31,122 of record NZ_BAAGZR010000004.1, on the reverse strand, counting down.
GTCCTACGACACCAACGGCGACGGCGCGATCCAACCCAACGAACTGCACGTCACTGTGATTGCCGCCGGCTACGAAGGCTCGGTCGGCAACCCCTGTGGAGTGAGCGTCTGGGGTCATCAGTGGTCCGTTCCGGTGAGCATGACGCAGCCCGTCGACGGCACCTACGTCGGTACGAACGGCTACACCGAGTTCGGTGAGATGCACTGCGAGAAGGAGTACCCGGCGCAGTCGCGCATGGCGACCATAGGGATCATGGCGCACGAGTTCGGTCACGACCTCGGCTGGGTCGATCTCTACGACATCAGCCAGAAGAGCGAAGGCCTCGGCATCTGGAGCCTGATGGCGGGCGGCTCGTGGGGCACGAAGCCCGGGGGAATGCCGGGTGACACCCCGACCCTCCCGGACGCGTACAGCAAGTACCTGCAGGGATGGATCGCACCGACTGCAGTCAACTCACTGGCCAATGTTTCTGTGCCACAGGCGAGTACGAACCCGAGCGCGTTCCGGTTGCTCGCGGATCCGGACGGTCCCGGCGTCGGCTCGAAGGGTGAGTACTTCCTCGTCGAGAACCGGCAGCAGTCCGGTCTCGACGGCGGCCTGCCCGGCTGTGGCTTGCTGGTCTACCACGTGAAGGAGGCCTACCAGGACAACGTCCGAACCCCGTACGGCCAACTCATCGACATCGAGGAGGCGGACGGCGACGAGGACTACTTCTCCTCACCCGGTGATCCCTTCCACGGTCTCGCGGGCCGAACGAGCTTCAACGCAACCTCGGTGCCGAACTCCAAGGCCTACAACGGCCAGGACGCAGGAGTGCGGGTCACGACGACCAGCGGCTGCTCGACGTCCATGCCGGCCACGATGGCCGCGACCGGCACGGTCTCGATCACCCCGCCCGCGAACGACACTTTCGCGGCGGCGAAAGCACTCTCGCCGGCAACCGCGGGCACCTGGAAACAGGGCACGGTGGACGCGTCCATCCAGGCCGGTGAGCCTCGCCACGCGGACGCCGTCGGCGGAAACTCGGTGTGGTTCAACTGGACTGCCCCGTCGGCCGGCAAGCTGACCGTTGCCACGGCCAACACGACGTTCGACTCGACGCTGGCCGTCTACACGGGAGCTGCGGTGAACGCGCTGACCCGGATTGCTGCGAACGACGACGTGGACGCGGCCAACCATGTGCTCACCAGCAAGCTCAGCAACGTCCCGGTGACCGCCGGCACGACCTACCGGATCGCCGTGGACTCCTGGTACGGCGCGCCGGGTGCTTTGGATCTGCAATGGAGCTTCACGCCGGCGGCGACGTCGTCGTTCGTGTCGTTGGCTCCGTCGCGGACCCTGGACACGCGGTACGGCACGGGCGCGCCGAAGGCGGTTGTGCCGGCAAACGGGAAGGTCGATCTGCAGGTGACCGGTCGGGGTGGTGTGCCGGCGAATGCGTCGTCGGTGGTGTTGAACGTGACTGCTGTGAGTCCGAAGGCGAACGGGTGGGTGACGGTGTGGCCTGCCGGTGCGACCAAGCCGACCGCGTCGAACCTCAATTTTGTTACCGGACAGACCGTTCCGAACCTCGTCATCGCCAAGGTCGGCAACGGTGGCAAGGTGTCGCTCTCGACCTCGGCGGGCACCCACCTGCTGGCGGACGTGGCCGGGTATTACCCGACGGGCAGTGCGTACACAGGTGTGAATCCGACGCGCGTGATGGACACCAGGTATGGCACGGGCGCGCCGAAGGTTCGGATTCCAGCCGGTGGGTCGGTGACCATCGCGGTCGGCGGCACTTATGGTGTGTCGGCGACGGCGTCGGCGGCGATGTTGAATATCACGTCGGTGAACCCGTCTGCTGCCGGGACGGTGACTGCGTTCCCGGCGGGTGTGGCGACCCCGGCGGCGACGTCGATCAGTTTCCGCAAGGGGCAGACCACCGCCGGTCTGGGCATCGTGAAGCTGGGGACGGGTGGAAAGGTGACGCTGCGGTCGACCGCGAGTACCGATCTGGTGGTCGATCTGAACGGTTGGGTGCCGGTGGGTGCGGACACGGTTGCGTTCACGCCGACGAGGTTGCTCGGTTCCCGGGCCACCGCCGCCGGCACCGCGTTCCAGGTGAAGGTCGCCGGCGTTGCCGGTGTCCCGTCGAACGCGAAGGCGGTTCAGGTGACGGTGACATCGGTGAACCCGTCGCAGGCCGGTTACTTGACGGTGTGGCCTACTGGGGTTGCTCGTCCGACGGTGTCGAACCTGAACTACGTCCCGGGTGGGTCGATCTCGAACTCGGTGATCGTGAAGGTCGGTACCGGCGGGACGATCACCGTGTTCGCGTCCGGCAAGACTCCGGTCACGATCGACACGTCGGCGTACTTCAAGTGACCTGCCCGACAGTCCGGTATCACGCCTTGGTGCAGGTCGGCGGCGACTCCAGGATGCCTCTTCTAGCAGGCCGCGAAGCCGTTGCTGGAGAAGCTGCGCGCCCGGCGACCCAAGCCTTGAAACTCGCGTGACGTGTGGTCGTCTTCAACCCTCGAAGACGACCACACGTCACGCGGATTCGGGCGTGGATCAGTCGTCGGACTTCTTCTCCTTCGAGACCCCACCGCTCGCGACGTCATTGGTGTCGCCGCCGTCGTCCTGCTGCGCTCCCGGCCCACCGTCCTGCTGGTCGACCTCGGCCTTGTGCTCTTCCGGCTTCCCGTTCTGTTCGCTCATGCTTCGACGCTACGCGCCACCGCCCGCCCGGTGGCGACCTGCGAGGAGGAAGATGTCGGCATGCCCCGTTCCACGAAGATCGTCGACCGCTTCGAGGGGCGCATCCTCGGCGCCGGATCGACCAGCGGCGTCCGGGTGGTGGTCGGCGATTGGTCGCACTCACCGCTCGGTGCGTTCACCGATGTCATGGTGGCGGACGCGTCCGGTCGCCGCTTCCTGCTCGCACCGAATGAAGCCGTCGCTCAGTATGTTTCGCAGACCTACAACTTCGACGAGACCGTGCTGTGTGATGTCCACTTGACGCAGGGCTGGACGGTCGACGCCGGCCCGCTCCGGGCGTCCTTCGGCCTGGGAAAGCGCACCCCGACAGGCTGGCTTCTGCACGCCGTGCCGCAACGGATTGCCAGCAGCAGGCCGCTAGCTGTTCTCGCCGACCCGGTCGCCCGCATCGTCCACCCCGGCGTGCGCACCGTGGGTACCGCCGGCAACGGACGCCGGGAGTATTACGGGGCGCTCGACCAGCACGCAGTGATTCGCCTCACGGGCACCTGGCACGAGGAGGCGCTCGGAGCGCTCACTCGGGTCACGCCCAACCCGGCCTTCGGTTTCAGCTCCACGCCCCAACTCCCTGCCGTGACGCGGGTCGTGACCACGATCGTCCGCGAACGCTGATCCCGGGAGCGGTCGTCATCGACCGGTCGGTGTTGGAGTGGCGCCTCGACCCGACCAGCGGTTACTCGATGTCGGACGGACCGACCAAGGACGACGTCGTGGTGGTGGTGGTGCAATGAGGGCTACTCGTCCTCGCTTGCCGCCAGTGACCTGAAACGACTCGGATTCCGTTGGGCTGCAGACCTGGTCGGCGGCTTCCGTGGCTACGTCGAGGCCGGCCTGCCGATCGACGAAGAGCCCATCCGCGTCGTCGAGTAGTCCTCAGCCGATCAGATCCCATGCGAACCGCCAGTTGTTGCTGATCAGCCAGAGTCCGAGCAGCGCGAACACCCACGCCAACGATTCTTTGGAGTTGTTGCGCAGCCAGCGATCCACGCGCTCCAACGTCGGTTGGATGCGCTCGTGCATCGAGAGTCGGAGCGCGAGCAGCACCAACGCCGGCGCGACCATCACCACGCAGTAGGACGCCAGTACCCCCACCGCGCCGAGCGTCGGCAGATCGGCGGCGACCATCAGTCCGATCGCGGCCAGATAGGGCAGCATGCTTGCGGCCTCGATCAGCGCGGCGACGGTCGCGAAGGCCATGACGGACGCGGGGGACGCCGAACCGTCCGCGGTCGACGTCCTCCACTGTTCGATGCGTCCGGGTCCACGGGCCTGCCGACGGGCGGCTTCCCTGGCCCGCTTGCGCTTCTTGCCTGCCTCGGTCCACGGCTCGATGGTGAGTCCGAGCAGCAGCAACACCGCGCCCGCCACGAGAGCGACCCAGCGAGCGGGTTCGGATGTCGACAGCGAGGCGAACGCGTCGCGCAATGACTGTGCCCCGAAGTACAGGCCGAGACCAAGTACGAAGTAGAACACCGCAATGGTGCTCAGGTACAACAAGATTCGGCCCAGTCGCGGCTTCGAAGGATGGGTCATCACCCACACCGGGATCGCGAGTGTGCCGAAGCTGGTGCTGTCGATCAGCGCGAGCACCACCAGTGGGGCGAGCAGTCCGAGTTCCATGGTGCCAGCTTCGCCGAGACAGTTCGTGCAGTCATCGGCCGACCGAACCCCTACCTAAGTCGTACCCGTCCCTCTACGCCCGTAGTCAAGGAAACCGGCCGCTATGACGACCGCTCTCCGCCAACTTTTTGGCGGTTCAGATGACGCCGAGCGCCACCATCGCGTCGGCGACCTTCATGTAACCGGCCAGGTTCGCACCGGCGACGTAGTTGCCCTCGAGCCCGAACTCGTCCGCGGTCGTGACGCAGCGGGTGTGGATGTTGCGCATGATCTGCTCCAGGCGCGCCTCGGTGTCCTCGAAGCTCCACGAGTCACGGCTGGCGTTCTGCTGCATCTCCAACGCGCTGGTCGCGACACCGCCGGCGTTGGACGCCTTGCCCGGGCCGAACAGCACGGACGACTCCTGGAAAACCTTGACCGCGCCCGGGGTGCAGGGCATGTTCGCGCCTTCGGCCACTGCCTGAACCCCGTTGCTCACCAACGACTTCGCGTGCTCTTCGTTCAGCTCGTTCTGGGTGGCGCAGGGGAGCGCCACGTCACACTTCACATCCCAGATCGAGCCCTCGGTCGAGTGCGCGGCCGAGTCGGACGAGTACGCCGACAGGCGCTCACGGCGCACCTCCTTGAGGTCCTTCAGCTGGCCCAGGTCGAGACCGTTCTCGTCGACCAGGTAGCCGTTGGAGTCGGAGCAGGCGATGACCGTGGCGCCCAGCTGCTGCACCTTCTCGATCGCGTACAGCGCCACGTTGCCCGAGCCGGAGACCACGACGCGCTTGCCGTCGAATCTCTCGCCACGCGTCCCCAGCATTTCCTGGGTGAAGAAGACCGTGCCGTAACCGGTCGCCTCGGTACGCACCCGCGACCCGCCCCACGACAGGCCCTTGCCGGTGAGGACGCCGGACTCGTAACGGTTGGTGATCCGCTTGTACTGCCCGAACAAATAGCCGAGCTCGCGTCCGCCGACGCCGATGTCACCGGCCGGGACGTCGGTGTATTCGCCGATGTGCCGGTAGAGCTCGGTCATGAACGACTGACAGAAGCGCATGATCTCGCCGTCCGAACGACCCTTGGGGTCGAAGTCGGAGCCGCCTTTGCCGCCGCCGATCGGCATGCCGGTCAGGGAGTTCTTGAAAATCTGCTCGAACCCCAGGAACTTGATGATCGACAGGTTCACGCTCGGGTGGAAACGCAGGCCGCCCTTGTACGGGCCGAGCGCGGAGTTGAACTCGACGCGGAATCCGCGGCTGATCTCCACTTCACCGGAGTCGGTGACCCACGGGACGCGGAAGATGATTTGTCGTTCCGGTTCGCAGACGCGCTTGAGGATCGACCACTGCGCGTACTCCGGCCGCTTGCCGGCGATCGGGCCGAGGCTGTGCATCACCTCGTACACCGCCTGATGGAACTCCGTCTCGCCGGGATTGCGGGCGACGACGGTGTCGAAGTGCTCCTGCATGTTCGGGTGAAGTCCGGCGCTCATGCGTACAAGTGTGCCAAGTCGCCGGCAATCGTGCCGCGGCGTCCCAGCAGACGCCCCTGGACTGCTCGATGACCGGCGGATCGTACGGGCGCTCGCGTACCTATTGATCAGCGCCGAACCTACCGAGCACACCCAGTGGGCTCGGCGAGAAGTAGTGAGCTCACCTCGTCGTTCGCACCGAGCGTGGCGCCGGCGTACCCGTTCTTGATCGGCACCATGCTGATCGCGCACGACCCGTTGCGCTGAGCCAACGCGCTCCGGGCCTGGTCGGCGTTCCACGGTAGAACTCCCCGGGCTGACTCGCCACCCGCGCGCGTCGGAGGCTAGCGTCGGTGATGACCTGTACAGCAGCTGAGAGGACGTTCATCATGGAAACGCTCTACACCGCCGAGGCACTCGCAACCGGTGACGGCCGCAACGGCCACACCAAGACCGTCGACGGGTACGTCGACCTCGACCTCAAGGTGCCCGAGGGCATGGGCGGCCCCGGTGGCGGCGCCAACCCCGAGGACCTCTTCGCCGCCGGTTACGCCGCGTGCTTCCATGGCGCCCTGAAGAAGGCCGCGACGCTCAGCGACGACAAGCCCGACCTCACCGGCTCGACCGTCGGCGCGAAGGTCAGCATCGGCAAGGTGGACGGTGGCTTCGGGCTCGCCGTCGTGCTCGAGGTTGTCATCCCGAATATGGAGAAGGACGCCGCCCAGGCGCTCGCCGACAAGGCGCACCAGATCTGCCCGTACTCCAACGCGACCCGCGGCAACATCCCCGTCGAGGTCACCGTCTCCGACGACTGATCGAACCCCTCACGCCGTCACCGCTGGTTGAGCCGCACGGATGAGGAACGATTCCGTGCGCCTCGAAACCACGATGGTGGACGACGAGAACCCAGCCCGACGCGGCTGGGTTCTCGTGTTCACGCGCCTTGGTTTCGGCACGGGCCGCTGCTCCTTCGTCGCTGCGTCCGGGCTCAACCAGCGGGCATCCGGTCGAGTTCTTGCGTCTCCGAACGGACTCGTAGGCTGATCGACCGTGCGTATCGCCAGTTACAACGTCAACGGAATCCGAGCTGCCCAACGCCGCGGCTTCGAGCAATGGCTCGCCACGAGAAACCCGGATGTCGTTGCGCTGCAGGAGGTTCGGGCCCAGCACGCGGACATCCCGGACGGTGTCTACGCCGACTATCACGTCGCGTACGAAGAGGGCGGGATCAAGGGACGCAATGGCGTCGCCGTCCTCACCCGGCACGCGCCGTCCGCCGTCCGCACCTGGAGCGGCGACGTCCGACTGAACGGCGAACTCGTGCCGACCGAGCCGATGACGCTGGCCCGTGGCATGCGCGAGTTCGCGCACGAGGGGCGCTACGTCGAAGTCGACCTTGCGGACGCACCGCTGACCGTCGCCTCGCTGTACCTGCCCAAAGGCGGACTGCCCGTCCACCTGCAGAAGCCCGGCCGGATGCGCGAAGCACCGGACGGCGGCGTGAAGTACGAACGCAAGATGCGCTTCCTCGACTCCTTCGCCCGGCAGCTGTCCCGTTCCCGCAGAACGGCATCGGCGAACGGACGCGAGTTCCTGCTCATGGGTGACCTCAATATCGGGCACACCCGGTACGACCTGACCAACTGGCGCACCAGCAAGAACTCCGAGGGCTTCCTGCCCGAGGAACGCGAGTGGATCGGGTCGCAGATGTCGCCGCGCACCCTCGTGGACGTCGTCCGCACACTCCACCCCGAGACCGACGGTCCGTACTCCTGGTGGTCGTGGATGGGGCAGGCCTTCGACAAGAACGTCGGCTGGCGCATCGACTACCACCTGGCCACACCGAAACTGGCCCGGACGGCGTCCGCTGCGTGGGTGGATCGCGAGCCCTCCCGCGACGTGCGGATCAGCGATCACGCACCGGTCGTCGTGGACTACGACTTCTGAGCCTCGCGACAACGGGTTGCAATAACGGCCGGTTTCCTTCACTACGCCCGTAGTCAAGGAAACCGGCCGCTATGACGACCGCTTACGGTGTCAGCGTGAGGTGGCCGGGCTGCTTGCCCGACGCGGTCCGCGGTTACGTCGCGGCGCCGCACCTGCCCGCTCGCCGGTGGGCTTCGGCGAACGCTGAGACGAACCGTGCGACGAACCAGCAGACGAACCCTGCGAGGTGCCACGACCCTGGCCCGAACGACCCGCACCCTGGCCCGAACGACCCGCACCCTGGCCGCGTCCGGAACCCTGGCCGCGTCCGCCGCGCGAACCCTGCTTCTGCGGGGCCGGTGCGACCTGAACCTGATCGGACGGAGCGACGAACGAGCGCTCGCCCGGAGCCAGTTCGGTCAGCAGCGGGTGGGCCGGGTCGACCTTGGTTGTCGTCGGCTTGATGCCGGCCGCGCGGGTCAGATCGCGGACGTCCTTCTGCTGCTCGTCGAGCATCAGCGTCACAACGGTGCCGGCGGCGCCCGCACGAGCGGTGCGTCCCGAACGGTGCAGGTACGCCTTGTGCTCGGCCGGCGGGTCGGCGTGGATCACCAAGGAGACGTCGTCGACGTGAATGCCACGCGCGGCGATGTCGGTGGCGACCAGCGTCCGGACAGTGCCGCTGTGGAACGCGTCCATGTTGCGGACGCGGGCGTTCTGGCTGAGGTTGCCGTGCAGGTCGACTGCCGGAACTCCTTGTGCCGCAAGCTGCTTGGCCAACTTCTTGGCTCCGTGCTTGGTGCGGGTGAAGACGACGGTGCGGCCGGGGGCAGCAGCGAGGTCGACGAGCACCGGCAGGCGGTGGTCCTTGTGCAGGTGCAGGACGTGGTGGTCCATCGCGCTGACCGGCGACTGTGCGCTGTCGGCGTGGTGGGTGACCGGGTTGGTGAGGTAGCTCTTGACGAGCACGTCGACACCGCGGTCGAGGGTCGCGGAGAACAGCAGGCGCTGTCCGTCGCGCGGGGTCTTGTTCAGGATGCGCTTCACGCCGGGCAGGAAGCCCAGGTCGGCCATGTGGTCGGCCTCGTCGAGGATGGTGATCTCGACCGCACTCAGGTCGCAAAGTCCCTGGGAGACAAGGTCTTCCAGGCGGCCCGGGCAGGCGACGACGATGTCGACGCCCTTCGCGAGCGCAGCTGCCTGCGGGTTCTGGCCCACGCCACCGAAGACGGTCTGGCTACGTAGCCCGACCATGTCGGCGAGCGGCTTCAACGAGGCGTTGATCTGGTTCACCAGTTCACGCGTCGGCGCCAGGATCAGCGCACGCGGACGCTTGGGCTGACGGCGGCTGCTGGACGCCTGCAGTCGGGCGACCAGCGGCAGCAGGAACGCGTACGTCTTGCCGGAGCCGGTGCGGCCACGGCCAAGGACGTCACGACCCGCGAGTGAATCCGGCAGGGTCGCCGCCTGGATCGGGGTCGGGGTGGTGATTCCCTGCTCCGCGAGGACGCGGATCAAGGAAGCGGGCACGCCAAAAGGCGCAAAAGTATTGTCGGACAAAGAAACTCCGTAAGAAAGGCGGTGTCTCGCCGGGCTCGCCCCGCGCTCGGTTTCGGCTGCGGTAGCGGCATAAGTGAAGGCATCTAGCGCTTCTCGAACACCTGCGGCCCGAGGCAAGACTGTGCGGACCGCTGACTCCACCCTACGGGCAGACGCTCGAATCACCTATTCGACAGCACGTTCGGGCGATCCTTCCGCGGCCTCCGACAGATCACATGATCACGGGAACATGCGGCGGTTGCGGCCATTGAGCCCTACTCTTTCGTCGGGCGATGCAGTGTGGCGACGCCGATCGAAGTGAAAGTAGAACCACCATGCGTCCGATGATTCGGCTCCTTTGTCTTCTGGTCGTCATGCTGACCGCGGGCGTCAGTGCGCCATCGTCCCTGGCAGCTCAGCCGAGCGCGCTGCCACAGACGGCTTCCGCCGGCTCTGTCTCACCGGCCGGGCAGGGCTACGTGCCCATCAACCCGGCGCGGCTGCTCGACACCCGTAACGGTGGGACGGCTCCCGCTGCCGGGACGACGGTGACAACCCCGGTGCTGGGACGTTCGGGCATCCCGGCCAACGGGGTGAGCGCGGTTGTGGTGAACCTCACCGCCGTCGCTCCGGAGTCCGCCGGTTATGTCACCGCGTTCGCTTCCGGGACCGCCGCGCCCCGGGTGTCCAACCTCAACTTCCCTGCCTACGCGACGGTGGCGAACCAAGCCGTCGTCCAGGTAGGCGCAGATGGTCGGATCGCTCTTCGCACGTCGGCCACTTCCCACCTGTTGATCGATGTCGTCGGCTACTTCGCATCGACCTCCGGTTATCGACCGCTCGAACCGCGACGAGTGATGGACACGCGCCCGTCGACTCCGCTGAGCGCAGGCACCGCGCGGACGGTGTCGATCGGCGGCTTGCCCACGACCGGTGTCGCGGCCGTGGTGGTCAACGTGACGACCGTGGGCAGCAGATCAGCGGGGTACCTCACGGTCTACCCGGGCGGTACTGCGCGTCCGACGGTCTCCGCTGTCAACTACAACGCGGGATCGACGGTGGCCGGGCTGTCGATCACCAAGGGTGCAACAGTCGCGGTCTACAGTTCGGCCACCAGTCACCTGCTCGTCGATGTCGTGGGCTGGATCGCCGCCGGAGGCGACTATGCGCCTTTGGTGCCGACCCGCGTCCAGGACACCCGGACCACGAACCGGGTAGCTGCAGGCAAGCAGATCGATGTACCTCTGATCGGCGTCGCGGGAGTGCCGGTGGATCACGTGAGTGCCGTCGAGATCAACGTCACTGCCGTCAAGCCGGCCGCCGCGGGGTGGTTGATCGTCCACCCGACCGGACGTCGGCCCGGAAGCTCGACCCTGAACTTCGCCAAGGGCAGCAGCACGGCGAACTCGACGACCGCCAAGCTCGGCTTCCACGGGCAGATCAGCATCTATTCATCGACCACGACGGACGTCATCGTCGACGTCGTCGGCTACTTCCCCTCGCCGCGCCGGACACCCTCATGGAGTTCGAAGCAATCCCTGTCGCCCGAGAGCGGTACTGCGCCGACGAGCGGCACCCTGCATTGCCCGACGACGGACGGCTGTCTCGCGTTGGGTGTCGACCGAACGAGCACCTGGGTGCTGCCGACCGGGGAGTCGCCACGTCGTGCGGCCGACGAGCCCACGGCGGCCGACCCGGGCCCCGTTCTCACCGACTGTGTGTCGATCGATTGGTGTCTGCGGGTCTTCGACGGCGGCGAGACGTACGTCTTCGACGGTTCGTCCTGGCGCGAGGTCCTGCGGCCTTCTCCCGCCTCCTTCATGCTGAGGCAGTTCGGTCTGAGCTGCACGTCACGGACCGCATGCTTGTTGCTGACCTTCGACGGGACGTACCGATGGGACGGCAAGGTGTGGGCCCGAATCGCTGACACCATCAGCGGTCCGAATTCGTTCATCGACTGCGCCACTGCGACGTTCTGCGTCGCCACTCTCGTGGGTTCCGCGAGTGTGTGGAATGGTCGGACGTGGTCGGCGCCCGTCACCTTCGATTCGAACGATGCACACTCGGCCGGGATCCCGACTTGTCCGGTCGCGGGTTTCTGCATGGCCGGCGGCTCCTACGGCATGGGCTACCTCTACCGAAATGGTTCCTGGACCGCCGAGCGATTGTGGACGTTCACATCGAGCAGGCCTTGGATCAGCTGTGGGTCGTCGACCTTCTGCATGACGGGCGACAAGGTCTGGGACTCCGGCGTCTGGCGCACGACCGATCCGATCCCCGGTGGGAACGGGCCGCAGTGCGCCATCCGCGACTGGTGTGTCACGGGTACACCGGCCGAGTACTACGAGTACCGCTGATCAACTGCGCTCGACCGACGCAGACGATCATCCGCGACAGACGTTCTTGGGGTTCGACGTCTCCCTGCGAAAGCGGCGACCAGTGCTCGGGCGGTTGCTTCACCCTCGTCGATGGCCTGCTCGTACGGCTCGCGCAGCATGGTGGCCATCGTTCCGGTGTAGGCGATGAACAGTTGCGAGGCAAGGGAATTCGCGTCCTTACCGGCAACCGGCACGGAGTAATCGTGCAGTCGCGTACGCAGCAGGTGAGTCTCGTCGGCCAGCACTGCGGCGAGTTGCTCGCTCGGTGAGGGATGTGCGGCCGCGGTGCCGCTGAAGGCGCACCAGCGCTCGGCCAGGTGGTGGGCCTGATAGGTGCGCAGCGCCGGCCAGAGTGCGAGCAGTCGGTCGACGTCGGACTCGGCGGACGCGATCGCTTCGTCCCAGACTTGCGTCCAGATCGTCAGGCGACGACGCAGGGCGGAGGTGATCAAGCCCTCCTTGTTGCCGAAGTGCGAGTACAGGCTCGGCGGGGACGCTCCCGCGTGCTTGAGGATCACGTCCACCGGCGTCGAGACCGAGCCGTTCTCGAACAGCACGGCATCGGCGGCGTCCAGCAGCCGTTCGCGCACGGGTCGTTCCGATTTCACATTCTTACTATAACGTGCGTTATGTTGTAACGAGCGTTATCGAGCTGCCTGGCATCCCAGAGACGCCGGACGTGCTCACGCGGACTGTGAAGCGATCGTCTTGGAGGAGAACTGTGCCCAGCTTGTTCATCGATGGTGAGTGGGTCGACGCCGCATCTGGCGCAACCCGTGAGATCACCTGTCCTGCAGACGGATCCGCGGTGATCACTGTCGCCGAGGCCGGTCAGGACGACGCCCGTCGCGCCGTCGAAGCAGCTCGGCGAGCGTTCGACGAGGGTGCCTGGCGTGACACTCCCTCGCCCGAGCGGGCTGCTCTGCTGCACCGCCTGGCCGACCGGCTGGAGGCGGAGAAAGACGAGGTCGCCCGCCTCGAATCGCTCGACACGGGTAAGCGGTTCGTCGAGTCGCAGATCGACGTCGACGACATCGCCAACGTCTTCCGGCACTTCGCCTCGCTCGCTCAGGGTGAGGCCGGACGCATCGTCGACACCGGCATGCCGGACGTCTCCAGCCGGGTCGTCACCGAGCCCGTCGGCGTCTGCGTGCTGATCACGCCGTGGAACTACCCACTGCTGCAGACCGCGTGGAAGGTCGCCCCGGCGCTCGCAGCCGGCAACACCTTCGTGCTCAAGCCCGCCGAACTCACCCCGCAGACCGCCATGTGGCTGGTGCGCACCCTCGACGAACTCGGCCTGCCCAAGGGCGTTGCCAATTTGATCCTCGGCGCCGGAAAGGACGTGGGTCCGACGCTGACCGAGGCGCCCGAGGTCGACCTGGTCTCCTTCACCGGTGGTGTCGTGACCGGTCGCTCGATCATGGCGTCCGCCGCACCGACCGTGAAGCGCGTCGCGCTCGAGCTGGGCGGCAAGAACCCCAACGTGATCTTCGCGGACGCCGACCTGCCGGTCACGATCGACAACGCGCTCACCGCGATCTTCCTCGACTCCGGCCAGGTCTGTTCTGCCGGTGCACGGCTCATCGTCGAGGAGTCGATCCATGACGAGGTCGTCGATGAACTCGTCCGTCGTGCCGAGAAGATCCGCCTCGGCGGTCCGTTCGACGACAGGGCCGAGGCAGGACCGCTGATCAGCGAGGACCACTTGGCGAAGGTCGCCACGTACGTGGATGACGCCGTCGCCGAGGGTGCCGTGCTGCGGACCGGCGGAAAGCGTTGCGGAGACGGCGAACTCGCGAAGGGTTCGTACTATCCGCCGACGATCCTCGACGGCTGTGACACCTCGATGAAGTGCGTGCAGGAGGAGTCGTTCGGGCCGGTGTTGACCGTCGAGACCTTTTCCGGTGCGGGCGAGGACGCTGCCGAGGACGCTGCGGTGAAGCTCGCCAACGACACCATCTACGGACTCGCCGGAGCAGTGTGGAGCCAGAACGCCGGCCGCGCCGAGCGCGTCGCCAAGCGGCTGCGCCACGGCACCATCTGGATCAACGACTACCACCCGTACGTGCCGCAGGCCGAATGGGGCGGGATGAAACAGTCCGGTATCGGCCGCGAACTGGGTCACGCCGGGTTGCACGAGTACCAGGAGACCAAGCACATCTGGCACAACACTCGGCCCGCCCCGGCGGGATGGTTCGGCAACTGACTCTCGCCTTTTCGTTGGTTGAGCCCTACGGATGAGCTTGCGAATCCGAAGGTGCCGAAACCTCGTGCGTGGACGGAGTACTTCATCCGAGGCGCTTCGTGAATGCGAGAGGTTTCGGCGCGCGGTACTTCGTTCCTCAGTTCCGCGGCTCAACCAGCGGAAAGGGGTGTGGCTCGACCAGCGGGAACGTGAATGCGAGAGGTTTCGGCGCGCGGGACTTCGTTCCTCAGTCCCGCGGCTCAACCAGCGGAAAAGGGTGTGGCTCGACCAGCGGAAACGAACGGCTCGACCAGCGGGTCGCCGCGACTCCACTTCGACTGTGATTCAAGGAGATACGAAACGATGAAGAAGAAGTACGACTACGTGATCGTCGGCGGCGGGTCCGCCGGCTCGGCTCTTGCCAACCGGCTGTCGAGCGACAAGAACACCAGCGTCCTGGTGCTGGAAGCAGGCCGTGCCGACTTCCTGTTCGATCCGTTGATCCACATGCCAGCAGCGTTGATGTTCCCCTCCGGCAACCCGCTCTACGACTGGGCCTACGAGACCGAGCCCGAGCCGCACATGGGTGGACGACGCGTCCCGCATGCCCGCGGCAAGGTGCTCGGCGGGTCGAGCTCGATCAACGGCATGATCTTCCAGCGCGGCAACGCCGGTGACTACGACAAGTGGGCCACGTTCGAGGGCATGGAGCACTGGGACTACGCCCACTGCCTGCCCTATTTCAAGCGCATGGAGACCTGCATCGCCGGCGCGGACGACTGGCGCGGTGGCTCCGGTCCGCTGAAGCTCGAGCGTGGGCCGGCCAGCAGCCCGCTGTTCCAAGCATTCTTCGAGGCGACCCAGCAGGCCGGTTACCCGCGCACGGACGACGTCAACGGTTACCGCCAGGAGGGTTTCGCGCCCTTCGATCGCAACGTCTTCAAGGGCAGCCGGATGAGCGCGTCCCGCGCCTACCTGCGTCCGATCCGCAACCGCAAGAACCTCGACATCGCCACGCTCGCCACCGTGACCGGCCTGCAGTGGTCGGGCAACCGGGTGACCGGCGTCGACTTTGCGCGCGGCGGCAAGTTCAAGCACTCCGTCGAGGCGGGCGAGGTCATCCTGTGCGGTGGCGCGTTCAATTCTCCACAACTGTTGCAGCTCAGCGGAGTCGGTAACCCGGAGACCCTTCGTGCAGCCGGCGTCACGCCGCGCATCGACCTGCCCGGCGTCGGCGAGAACCTGCAGGACCACCTCGAGGTCTACCTGCAGCACTCCAGCCTGCAGCCGGTGTCGATCGCGCCCTGGCTGAAGAAGTGGAAGGCCCCGTACATCGGTGCCGAGTGGCTGTTCCTCAACCGCGGCGTCGGTGCGTCCAACCACTTCGAGGGCGGCGGATTCATCCGCACCAACGATGAGGTCGCCTACCCGAACCTGATGTTCCACTTCCTGCCGATCGCGGTCCGCTACGACGGCACCGCGCCGGAGGGCACGCACGGCTACCAGGTGCACGTCGGCCCGATGAACTCCGACGTGCGCGGCCACGTCCGCATCAAGAACGACGACCCGCTGGCCAAGCCCGGCATCCTGTTCAACTACCTGTCCACCGAGAACGACCGCCGCGAGTGGGTCGAGGTCATCCGGGCCGCGCGCCACATCTTGAAGCAGCCCGCGTTCGCGCCGTTCAACGGCGGCGAGATCTCGCCCGGACCGTCGGTCGAGACCGACCAGGAGATCATCGACTGGGTGGCCAAGGACGCCGAGACCGCGCTGCACCCGTCCTGCTCGGCCAAGATGGGTGTCGACGACATGGCGGTCGTCGACCCGTCGTCGATGAAGGTGCACGGCACCGAGGGTTTGCGGGTCGTGGACGCGTCGGTCTTCCCGACAATCACCAACGGCAACATCTACGCACCGGTGATGATGGTCGCGGAGAAGGCGGCCGACCTGATCGCCGGCAACACCCCGCTCGCGCCGGAGCACCCGCCGGTCTACCGGGCGAAGTCGGGCATGCCGATCTTCCCGGAGGGTGACCCGCGCAACCACTCGTGGAACGCTGCGGACAAGGTGCCGAGTGCCGCCGAGGCCATGGGTGAGATCCAGTGAGTTCTGTTGATACGCAAGAGATCACGCAGCCGCGCACCAAATGGCCGGTGCTGATCGTCTCGGGCGTCTTCACGTTCGCGGTCGCTGCCTGGGCGCTTTTTGCTCCCGACCACGCCGGACGGGTCCTGGGTGACACGGTGAGCTGGATCTCGAACTGGTTCGGCTGGTTCTACATTCTGCTGGCGACCGCGATCCTCGTCTTCGTCGTCTACCTCGGACTGCGGTACTCGAAGGTGCGACTTGGTGCGGACTCCGATCGTCCGGAGTTCTCCACATTCTCCTGGGCGTGCATGTTGTTCGCGGCCGGCATCGGCACGGACGTGATGTTCTTCGCCGTCGCCGAACCGGCAACGCAGTACCTCAACCCGCCGCAGGGCAAGGGTGAAACCCTCGACGCGGCAAGGGAATCCACCGTCTGGACGCTGTTCCACTACGGCATCACCGGGTGGGGAATGTACGCCCTCATGGGCATTGCGCTCGGCTACTTCGCACACCGCAAGGGTCTACCGCTCGCCGTTCGTTCGGCGCTGCATCCGCTGTTCGGCAAACGCATCAACGGACGCATCGGGGACGCCGTCGACATCGCGACCGTGCTCGGCACGATCTTCGGTGTCGCCACCTCGCTGGGCATCGGCGTCGTGATGCTCAATGTCGGCCTCGACGCGATGTTCGGCATCGACCAGGGGACGCCGGCACAGGTGGGGCTGGCGATACTCGCGGTCGTCGTCGCGACCATCTCTGCGACGTCCGGCGTCGACAAGGGCATCCGCATCCTGTCCCAGCTCAACGTCGTCCTCGCGATCGTCCTCGCCCTGTGGGTGCTGGTCACCGGGCAGACCGCGTTCCTGCTGCGGGCCGCGATGATGAACGTCGGCGACTTCGTCAACCTCTTCCCGGGCATGACGATGGACACCATGGCCTTCGACTACGACGCGGAATGGATGAACGGCTGGACGCTGTTCTTCTGGGCCTGGTGGATTGCCTGGGCGTCCTTCGTGGGCATGTTCCTCGCCCGCATCTCCAAGGGCCGCACGATCGGCCAGTTCGTGGTCGGCACGCTGACCATCCCGTTCATCTACATCGTGATGTGGGTGACCATCTTCGGAAACAGCGCCGTGAAGCGAATCATGGACGGGGACAAGGCTTTCGGTGAGACCGCGGTCAACACTCCGGAGACCGGGTTCTACGACATGCTGCAGCAGTACCCGGGCGCGATGGTCCTCGTCGCACTGGCCACGTTCGTGGGTCTGCTCTTCTACGTGACCAGCGCGGACTCGGGCGCTCTGGTGATGGCGAACCTCTCGTCCGACCTACCCGACTCCGACGTCGACGCCAAGCCGTGGCTGCGGGTCCTGTGGGCCGCCGCGACCGGTCTGCTCACGGTGGCCGTGTTGCTGGTCGGCGGCATCGGTGCGCTGCAGAGCGCCACGATCATCATGGGTCTGCCGTTCGCGATCGTCATGGTGCTGGTGATGATCGGCCTGCACCGCGCGCTCGAAGGCGAACGTCTGCACGCGGACGCACTACGCACCTCGGTGACCGCGTCCGTCGTCGGGCGGGAGGCAGCGGCGAGCCCGGGTTCGTGGAAGCGTCGCCTCGCACGTTCGCTCGGCACCGTCTCGCTGAAGCAGGCGACCCAACGATTCGACTCGACCGTCGTCCCTGCCCTGCGCGAGGTCGCGGGCGAGTTGGTCGAGCGCGGTGTGGACGCGTCCGTCGAGGACGTCGCAGGCTCGACCACGCAGGCGCCGCGGACGGCGGTGCTGACCGTCCGGGACGGTGAGGAGCAGTTCGCCTACACCGTGCAGGTGCGTCGGATGAAGGCCCCGAGCTACGGCTCGCGGATGATCGAGGCCGACGACCAGACCACGCTGCTGGAGGTCGTGCTCCCCAGCGGGGGTGCCTACGACGTGATCGCCTACTCGTTCGAGCAGATCTGTCACGACGTGTTGGACCACTACGAGTGGTGGGTCTCGACGCAGCAGGCGGTCTCCGACGCCACCTGATCCACCGAGTGGCCGGGCTATGAACTGGTGGACGGGTTATAGCCCGGCCGCTGGCTCACAGCCCGGCCACTCGGCGTTCGGGGCTGGTCGGTGCGGACTCACCAACTTCCTCGATTCGGATGAAAGGCTCGTGCCCAAACCTGCCGAGAGGAGTCGCACGTGGTCAACGTTCTCTGGGGGATCGGGGGCATGGTCGGCCTGCTGGCCATCGCGTATCTGCTCTCGATGGACCGCAAGGCGATCAAGGCGCGGACGGTCGCTGCCGCGCTTGCGCTGCAGGTGGGCTTCGGCGTGCTGGTGCTGTTCGTGCCGTGGGGACGCGACGCGCTGGCGAAGGCGTCCGAGGGCGTCCAGGCCGTCATCGACTCCTCGAAGGAAGGCATCAGCTTCCTGTTCGGGCCGTTGATCCCGAAGGAGGGGATGGTCTTCGCGTTGCAGGTGCTACCGGTGATCGTCTTCTTCGCCTCGCTGACGGCGATCCTGTTCCACCTGGGCATCCTGCAGAAGGTGGTCACCTGGCTCGGTGGGGCGCTCGCCAAGGTGCTCGGCACCCGTCACGAGGAGTCGGTCAACGCCGCCGCAAACATCTTCCTGGGCCAGACCGAGGCGCCGTTGGTGATCAAGCCGTACCTTTCGAGGATCTCCCGCTCCGGGCTGTTCGCGGTGATGGTCGGCGGGTTGTCGACCGTCGCAGGTTCGGTGCTGGTCGGTTACGCGCTGCTCGGCGCCAAACTCGACTACCTGATCGCTGCCAGCTTCATGGCTGCTCCGGGCGCGCTGCTGATGGCGAAGATCATCCTGCCGGAGGGTGCCGAGCCGGCCACCGTGCCGGCCACCGCGAAAGCTGGCGATGGGGTCGGCACGGTCGACCTCGACAAGGGTGAATCGCGCACGGTCGATACTGACCAGGACGACGACGATGAGGACGAGGTCAAGCACCGCAACGTGATCGACGCGGCCGCCGCGGGTGCGTCCGACGGCATGAAGCTCGCGTTGAACATCGGCGCGATGCTGCTGGCCTTCATCTCGCTGATCGCGCTGATCAACCTGCTGCTCGGCGTGGTCGGTGGGTGGTTCGGTGCTGACGACCTGAAGTTCGAGACGATCCTCGGCTATGTGATGGCGCCGATCATGACGCTCATCGGTGTGCCGTGGTCGGAGGCGACGGACGCGGGTTCGTACGTCGGTCAGAAGGTCGTGGTCAACGAGTTCGTGGCGTTCTCCAACTTCGCTCCCAACGTCGCCGACTTCTCCCAGCGCACCCAGGCGATCGTCACCTTCGCGCTCACCGGCTTCGCCAACCTGGGCTCGCTCGGCATCCTGCTCGGCGGCCTCGGTGGGATGGCTCCCAAGCGCCGCGGTGAGATCGCCGAACTCGGTCTGCGTGCCATCCTCGCGGCCACTTTGGCGAACCTGATGAGCGCAGCGATCGCGGGTATCCTGCTGGGTTGATCGGCACGTACGGTGGGGGTATGAGCCTTCCGACCAGAACCCGTGAGATCCAACTGGCGTCCCGCCCGAGCGGCGCGCCGACGCCCGACAACTTCCGTCTGGTGGAGGTGGATCTGCCCGAACTGAAGGACGGCGAGATCCTCGTCCGCAACACCGTCATGTCGGTCGACCCGTACATGCGTGGGCGGATGAACGATGTGAAGTCTTACGTGCCGCCGTTCCAGATCGACCAGCCACTCGACGGCGGTGCGGTCGGCACCGTGATCGCTTCTCGTTCGGACGAATTCGCCGAAGGGCAGAGCGTGCTGCACGGACTCGGCTGGCGCGAGCACGCCATCCTCCCGGCAGCGCGCGCGACGGCCGTCGACACCTCCGACCTGCGTGACAGCAGCTATCTCGGGGTACTCGGCATGCCTGGCCTGACCGCGTATGCGGGACTCATGGCGGCGGCCGAGTTCCAGCCCGGGGACGCGGTATTCGTCTCGGGTGCCGCCGGCGCGGTGGGTTCACTGGTCGGGCAGATCGCCCGACTGTCCGGGGCCTCGCGCGTCGTCGGATCGGCCGGGTCCGCAGCCAAGGTGGAGCGACTCATCGACCTCGGGTTCGACGCCGCCTTCGACTACCATGACGGATCGGTGCGCGACTCGTTGAAGAAGGCCGCGCCCGACGGCATCGACGTCTACTTCGACAACGTCGGTGGCGACCACCTCGAAGCCGCGATCTCCGCGCTCAACGTCGACGGGCGCGTGGCGATGTGTGGTGCGATCTCGCAATACAACGCGACCGAACCCGCTTGTGCACCAAGGAATCTCGCGCTCGCGATCGGCAAGCGCCTGACGCTGCGCGGATTCATCGTGGGCAAGTACTCCGGCATGCGGGACGAGTTCCTGTCGGTGGTCGGTCCGTGGCTGGCCGACGGTTCGATCCAGTGGGACGAGACGGTGCGCGAAGGACTGGAGAACGCCCCGCAGGCGTTCATCGACCTGCTCGCCGGGGCCAACACCGGCAAGATGATCGTCCGCCTCTGAACCTGCGCGGCAACAGGTCGCAGTAACAACCGGAACCCTTGACTACGCCTGTAGTCAAGGGTTCCGGTTGTTACTGCAGCCGTTGCCGGCTCAGTCGCTCTCGCGGGTCGTCATCACCCGGGCGGAGTCGGGGCGGTACTCCTCGACGTCGTCCTCGGTGCCCTCGCCCGTGAACTCCGGAACCTCGAGGTCCAGGTTGTCGACCGGAGCACGCAACCAGGTGGCCGTGGCCCAGCCCTGGGTGAGCAGGTGGTGATCCGAACCGGGCTCGTCGTCGGCGTCCTCCGCGATGTACGTGACGTCGATGCCCTCGGTGAACCGCTCGTCGATGCGCGCCTGCACGGCGCCGAACGGTGCCAAATGCGCACCGCGCAGGCCGCGCAGCTTCGACCACGGCACGTCGGGGACGTTGATGTTGAGCACGTGTCCGTTGAACTTGGTCTTCTCCAGCCACTCAAGCGCGATGTCGGTGATGCGCTGGACGGTGTCCCAGTTCTGCGGCTCGCCTGAGGTCACCGACACGGCCAGGCCGGGGATGTTGTGCGTGACCGCGGTGTGGGCCGCTCCGACGGTGCCGGAGTGCAGCGTCGCGTGACCGGTGTTGGCGCCGAGGTTGCATCCGGACATGATCAGGTCGGGCTTGTCGCCGAAGGCGCCGTACGAGGCGAGGAAGGCAATGAGACCGGGCGCTGCCTTCACGCCGATGCAGTGGACCCCTTCGGGCATTTCGGGTGGATCCGCTTTGACGAGAACGATTTTCCCGTCCTTCTCCTCACCGGCCAGGGACGCGGAAGCACCCGAGTACTCGTGTGCCGGTGCGGCCACCTGGACGGTGTGACCGCGTCCGAGAGCCGCCTTGACGAGTGCTGCCAGACCTGCCGACTCGATCCCGTCGTCATTGGTGACCAATACGTGCATGTCAGCGCTCCTTGATCTGGACGTGGTCGGCGATGCGTTCGATGGTCTCGCGGTTGCCGGTGCCCAGGCCGCCGCGAGTGACATTCAAAGCGCCGGCGGCTGCACCCAATCGGGCTGCCTCGGTGAGGTTCTCGCCGCGGGCGAGCGCAACGGCGATGCCGGCCGTCATCGAGTCACCGGCGCCGCGGTGTTCGTGCGTGGTGACGGCCGGGGTGATGAGCTCGCGGACGCCGTCCTTGTCGATCGCGAACGCCGGCTTCTCCGCGCGCGAGACGACGATCGCGCCGACGCCCTTGTCGAGAACCTTCTTGGCCCCGGCGATGATCTTCTCGGCGCTCTCGCCGTCGGCGAGCTTGGCTTCGAGAAGTTCGTCGTGGGCGATCTTCAGCACGTCGACCCCGGCGTCGATCGCGGCCAGCGCCGGTCCACCCGAGAGGTCGGCGACAACGCGTCCGCCCGAGGAACGGATGTCGGAGACGAGCCGGTGGAAGAACTCGTCCGGCAGCACGTCCGCCGGCTCACACCCGGTGATCACCGTGAGGTCGGCGTCCATGCCCTCGACCAGGGCGATGCCGTAGAGGTCGTCGTACTCGTGACGGGTGAGCACAGGCGGTGGCATGTGGGTCAGCACCTCCCGCTCGCCGTTTCGCAGTTCGTAGATGTAGCCGCCGTTGCCCGCGGAGTAGGGCACCGGCTTCACCTCGAGATCAAGATCGGTCAACATCGTCTGGATCAACGGACCCAGCTCCCCACCGAACGGGCCGACGACCGTCACCTTCGCACCCAGCGACCGTGCCATCCGGGCCATCCAGAGCCCCTGACCACCCGGGTGGATGTGGACGCCGCCCTCGGCATCACCGTGTTCGCTGCGCTTGACGTCGGTGAGAGCAGCGGTGGCCTCGACGACGGCGAGGGGAGTGGGGGCAAGGACGGCGATGCGGGGTTCGAAGGTCACGCCTCAATCGTTGTCGATGAACGGCGACGAACGGGGCGAGCGCGGCGACGATTTCGACCGAAACGAACGGCTCCACCCGGGTGGGTGGAGCCGTCGGCGTGAGCGGTCAGTTGATCTTGTCGGAGTAGATCGCCTCGGGACGCTTGTCGTACTTCTCGTTGTACCCGGTGACGATGAGGTTGAAGTCCTGGCCCGGGGTGTATCCGTAGCCGATCTTGAAAGTGAGCGACTTGCCCGGCAGGATCTTCGCCCGGCCGCCGAAGCCGATCTGGTTGTCGGAGTCGTAGACCGAACGGGACTCCTTGTCGTCGTGGGCACGTCCCCGGTGTTGCACCCGGCGAGCAGCGGGAGAGCCATCAGGCACGCAGCGGCGGTGAGCGTCCTCATGGTCTTCCTCCTGGTTTGCTGTTGCCGGGGCGACGTCGCATCTGGTCCGGGAAGGGGGACGGGTCCGGTGCGGGATTCGGTTCGTGCAGCCTGAGCTAGCGCTTCACCGCGGCGATGGGGACGTCGTGTTCGTTGCCCCAATCGACCCATTCTGCAACGGTTTTCGTTGCCATGACGGACGCGACGTCGGCGTACCGCTCGGCGCAGCCGAAAGCATCCGCGAACCGTTTCCAGAAGTGTTGTTCCAGTGCGGCGAGTGCTACCCAGCCGTCGTCGCTCGCGCGGTAGAGGTTGTACCGGGCCCAGCCGCCGGAGATCGGGCTTGCCGGGTCGGTCATGCCGTGCCGGTTGGGTCCGGCCGCGAACGCACCGGCCTCGTCCAGGCCGGCCATGTGGGTGCCGCCGTGTCCGGTGAGCGAGCGCTGCACCAGCGCACCGAGCGCGGTCGACACCGCGCGTTCCGCGCCGAGGACGTCCGCCACCAGCACGGACGGCAGCGCCGGCGGCCGCAGCAGGCCGGCCGTCGCCTGGTAGGTCAGGTCGTGGCCACCCACCTCCGGGTCGTCGGAGTGCCCGACGATCCGCACCTGGCACAACTGCGGCAGGTCCAGGTCGTCCAGACCGAGGCGGGCGAGTGCGGAAGGACGCTGCGCGGTGAGCAGCAGATCGGCGTCCGTGAGCAACTCGGCCAGGTGCGCACGTCCGTCGTCCGTTTTGAGGTCGATCGTCAGAACCTGTTGTGCCGCAACAAGTTCGGCGTAGTAATCGGGCACCATGCTGGCCAGGGGATCACCGGACGGGGGCTCCACCTTCGTTACATCCGCACCCATCGAGGCCAGCCGTGCGGCGGCCAACGGACCGGGCAGATTGATCGCCAGCGACACCACGCGGGTTCCCTCGAGCATGAACCGAACCTAACCCTGACGGACCCGCTGCGCGACCTTCTCGGCGTGTGACTCGCGCAGTGCCTGATGGCCCGGGCGGGGCCGCCGCGGTGCCGACGAGTTCTGCTCCGACGAAGGCGAAGACGGCGATCCAGAAGCCCGCAGCGAAGCCCACGAATCCGTGCGGGAACAGCTACGACGTCCGGGGTCAGGGGACGCGGTGGGTCCACTCGGGAGTGGAGAACTTCTCGTCCATCAGCTGTTCGGCAGCCTCCAACTCTGCCTGCGTGTAGTCCGATCGTGTCGTGGCGTAACGCTTCTCGAAGGTCGCCAGGAACGAGTCGAGGATCGCGTCGCGGGTCATGCCGGTCTGCGAGCGCATCGGGTCGACGCGCTTGTTCGCCGAACGGTGGCCCTTGTCGCTCATCTTCTCGCGGCCGATGCGCAGCACCTCGACCATCTTGTCGGCGTCGATGTCGTAGCTCATCGTCACGTGGTGCAGCACGGCTCCGTCGGCGAACCGCTTCTGCGCGGCACCGCCGATCTTGCCCTGGTCGCTCGCGATGTCGTTGAGCGGGACGAAGTGCGCGTTGACGCCGACCTCGCGCAGGGCCTCGATCACCCAGTCGTCCAGGAAGGAGTAGGACCGCTCGAAGGACAGCCCCTCGACCAGCGACGCAGGCACCACGAGCGAGTAGGTGATGCAGTTGCCAGGCTCCATGAACATCGCGCCGCCGCCGGAAACGCGTCGGACGACGTCGATGCCGTGCTTGGCCGCACCGTCCGGGTCGACCTCGTTCTTCACCGACTGGAACGAACCGATGACGACCAGCGGGGAGTCCCAGTCCCACAAGCGCAGCGTGGGCGGACGCTCGCCGCGCGCCACCTCACGTCCGATGACCTCGTCCAGCGCGACGTGCATGGCGGGGTCCATCACCTTGGCGGGGATGACGTCGAAGGTGTGGTCGTGCCAACCGGTGGCCTTGCCGAGGGCCCGGCGCACCGCGATGCCGACGGCCTCCGGCGAGAACCCGATGAACGCGACGTCTCTGTCGACCGAACCCTGGATCGCCGAACTCAGCTGGTCGACACCGGCCTCCGTCGAGACGCCGTTGAGGGCCGCGTTGATGTCGAGCAGCGCCTCCTCGGGTTCAAGGAAGAAGTCGCCGGAGACACTGACCTCGGCCAGGCGTCCGTCACGAACCTCGAGATCGACGGCGACGAGTTTGCCGCCCGGAACCTTGTATTCACCGCGCATGCAGTCGAGAACAACACCAGCCGCCCGGTCCTTCCCGCGCCTGCCTGCCCGTAGCGTCGATGTATGAGCGATGAATACGACGTGATCGTGATCGGTGCCGGACCCGTCGGGGAGAACGTGGCGCAGTACGTGACCGAGGCTTCCGACCTGAGCGCGGTGCTGATCGAGAAAGAACTCGTCGGCGGTGAGTGCTCCTACTACGCGTGCATGCCGAGCAAGGCGCTGCTGCGTCCGGTCGAGATCGCGAACGATTCGGTTGACCTGCAAGGCATTTCGGACGCCTCGGTGCAGGTCGAGGAACTTCTGAAACGTCGGGACGAGTGGGTCTCGCACTACGACGATGCGAGCCAGGTGGAGTGGGCCGAAGGCATCGGCGTCCCCGTGGTGCGCGGTGCTGCGCGACTGTCCGGCGAGCGGAAGGTGGAGGTGGACGGGCGAACGATCGCCGCGCGCAAGGCCGTGGTGATTGCCACCGGAAGTACACCCGTCATTCCGCCGGAGTACGCGGACGTGTGTGCCTGGGGTTCGCGGGACGCGACCGGCGTGGTGGACGTGCCCGAACGGCTGGCCATCGTGGGCGGTGGTGTCGTGGCGTGCGAAGCCGCCACCTGGATGCGCGCGCTCGGCAGCGAGGTCACGATGCTGGTGCGGGGTGACAGCCTGCTCACCAACCAGGAGCCCTTCGTCGCCGAGACCGTGCTGAAGAGCTTGCGGGACAGCGGTGTCGACGTCCGGCTCGAAGCGAACGTGACCTCCTGTGAGCGCCCGGACGCGAGCGACACCGGCCTCGGGCGGGTCCACGGCGCAGCTGTCACGGTGACGGTCGATGACCAGAAGCTCGAGTTCGACGAGATCCTGCTGGCTGTCGGGCGCCGTCCCCGCCTCGGCGAGATCGGACTGGACGCGCTCGACCTGACCGACGACCCGGACGCTTGGCCGGACTGGCTGATCGCCGTCGGCGACGCGAGCGGCGAGGCCCCGTTGACGCACTGGGGCAAGTACCGAGCTCGCGGGATCGGCGCCCGGCTGGCCGGCGCCGCTGAACCGGAGCCCGCGGATGTCCCGGTCCCGCAGGTGGTCTTCACCGAGCCGCAGATCGCCCAGGTCGGACCGCTCCGCAAGGACCTCGACGACGTCGAGGTCGTCAGGGTGCCGTTCAACTCTGCCGCCGGCGCCGCGCTGCTGCGTGACCACGTCCAGGGCCAGGCCCAGTTGTTGGTCGATCGGAAGGATCGCGTGGTGCGGGCCGCGACCTTCGTCGGACCGGGTGCCGGCGAACTCCTGCACGCGGCGACGATCGCGATCGTGGGACGGGTGCCCGTCCACGTCCTGCGGCACGCGGTGCCGAGTTATCCGACCGCGAGCGAACTGTGGCTGCGGCTGTTGGAGGAGCTCCCGACGCAGTACCGCCGCGGCTGAAAGAGCCCGGAATAGGGTCGATTGGACGTTAGTTGACATGTCCACTAACGTGGTCATCGGTCGATCAGAGGAGTCAGTCATGCAGTTCGGAATCTTCACCGTGGGTGACGTGACCACCGACCCGGTGACGGGCCGCACGCCCACCGAGCACGAGCGGATCAAGGCCACGGTCGCGATTGCGATGAAGGCCGAGCAAGTCGGTCTGGACGTGTTCGCCACCGGTGAGCACCACAACCCGCCGTTCATCGCGCCGGCCAACCCGACGATCCTGATGGCGCACCTCGCCGCTCAGACCGAGCGGATCATCCTCACCACCGCGACCACGCTCATCACCACGAACGACCCGGTGCGACTGGCGGAGGACTACGCCTACGCCCAACACCTCGCCGACGGACGAATCGACCTGATGCTCGGACGCGGCAACACCGGTCCGGTCTACCCGTGGTTCGGCAAGGACATCCGCCACGGACTCGAGCTCGCGGTGGAGAACTACGCCCTGCTGCACAAGCTGTGGCGCGAGGAGTCGGTCACCTGGCAGGGCAAGCACCGCACGCCACTGCAGGGCTTCACCTCCACCCCGCGTCCGATGGACGGCATCGCACCGTTCGTCTGGCACGGCTCGATCCGCAGCCCCGAGATCGCCGAGCAGGCCGCGTACTACGGCGACGGGTTCTTCGCCAACCACATCTTCTGGCCGAAGGAGCACACGCAGCAGATGGTGCAGCTGTACCGCCGCCGCTTCGAGCACTACGGCCACGGCACTGCCGACCAGGCGATCGTCGGCCTGGGTGGTCAGGCGTTCATTCGCAAGAACAGCCAGGACGCCAAGCGGGAGTTCCGTCCCTACTTCGACAACGCCCCGGTTTACGGCGGTGGTCCGTCGATGGAGATGTTCACCCGCGAGACGCCGCTGACCGTCGGCTCGCCGCAGGAGGTCATCGAGCGGACGCTCGGTTTCCGTGAGTACGTCGGCGATTACCAGCGCCAGCTGTTCCTGATGGACCACGCCGGCCTGCCGCTCAAGACCGTGCTCGAGCAGCTCGACCTGCTCGGCGAGGAGGTCGTGCCGGTGCTGCGCAAGGAGTTCGCGGCGATGAAGCCGGCGCACGTGCCGGACGCGCCGACGCACGCCTCGCTGCTCGCCGCGGCTCAGGCCGACGGCACCGCCACGGTGGACGCGGCCACACCCGCCACCGACCAGTGGACGGGCACCCGCGCCGAGGACGCCAACCAACTCTGATTCTCTTTACACCCGTAGTCGTGGAATGTGGCTGCTGTTGCGACCGTTTCCATGGACTACGGGTGTAGATCACCAGCAAGGAGACCTGACGTGACCACCGTTACCGTCATCAGCGCAGGCCTGCGCTCGCCGTCGTCAACGAAGTTGCTCGCCGACCAGTTGGCCGACGCCGTCCGTCGTCAACTGGACGCCGTCGACATCCACAACATCGAGGTGCGCGATCTCGCCCACGAGATCACCGACGCCCTGCTCACCGGTTTCCCGACCGGTGCGCTCAAGGACGCGCTCGAGCAGGTCACCGCGTCCGACGCGATCATCGCCGTGACCCCGACCTTCCAGGCGTCCTACAGCGGACTGTTCAAGTCCTTCGTCGACCTCATCGAGCCCGACACGCTGCGTGGGACGCCGGTGCTGGTCGCCGCGACCGGCGGCACCGAGCGCCACTCGCTCGCGATCGACCACGCGCTGCGTCCACTGTTCGCGTACATGGGTGCGTTCGTGCTGCCGACCGGCGTGTACGCCGCGACCTCCGACTTCGGCGGAGAAGGCGCTGCCGCGCTCGAGCGCCGTATCGAGCGCGCTGCCGGCGAACTGCGAACCGTCCTGGGCGGCAGCAGCATTCGCAAGCCGAAGGTGGACGAGTTCGCCGACGTCACGCCGTTCGAGCAACTGCTCACCGCGGCAAACTAATTTGAGTGGAAGATCGGGCCCGCCAGGACGGGGTCGACCTTCCATCAGAAATCGGAAGGAGCACCGATGGTCCAGGATTTCGACCGTTACGAGTACGGACGTCGGCTGTTCGAGCAGCGCAAGTATGCGCAGGCGGCGCGTGAATTCGAGGAAGTGCTGGCGTCCGGCGAGGGCCACGGCACCGGCGACGCCTGCGAACTGCTCATGCGAGCGCTGTTCCACTCCGCGCAGTTGAGCAAGGCCGAGGCCGCGGCCCGCGCGGCACTCGAGGACAACCCGACGGACGCGTACGCGCTCGTCGTCCTGGGCCGCACCCTGTACCGGCAGGCCCGGTACGAGGAGGCCGAGACCTATCTGAAGCAAGCCGAGGCGTTCGGCGTCTCGACCGTCTAGAAAGCCTCCACCGAGTGGCCGGGCTATCAACTGGTGGCCGGTCTACACCCCGGCCACTCGTTCATAGCCCGGCCACTCGGTGATGGGATGACGTCATGGCCACGCAACGGATGAAGCCGCGGGAGGTGCCGCTCGGCGGGCTGCGCGCGATCACCGTGCGGCGGACGCTGCCGGCGAAGGATCGCTCGTTCGTCGGGGCATGGTGCTTCGTCGATCACTACGGTCCGCAGCGGGTTCGCGCGAACAACGAGGGTGGCATGGACGTCCCGCCGCACCCGCACACCGGACTGCAGACCGTCTCGTGGCTGTTCGAGGGCGAGATCGAGCACCGCGACTCCGGCGGCGCGATCGGCCAGGTGCGCCCGGGTGAGGTCAACCTGATGACCTCGGGCGCTGGCATCTGTCATTCCGAGGTGTCCACCGAGTCGACGGACGTGCTGCACGGCGTCCAACTCTGGGTTGTTCTGCCGGACGTCGACCGGCACACCGTCCGGAATTTCGAGCACTTCGCGGCCGAGCCGGTGGCGCTCGCGGACGACGCCGGCACCGCTCGCGTCTTCCTCGGCTCCCTCGCCGACGTCGCTGAGTCGCCGGTGCACACCTATACCCCGCTGCTCGGGGCACAACTCGACCTCGCGCCCGACGCGAAGGTCACGCTGCGGCTCGACCCGACGTTCGAACACGGGGTTCTGCTCGACACCGGCGCGGTGAGCGTGGACGGCGAGCCGCTGGAGTTCGGTGACCTGTTCTGCCAGGACGAAGGCCCGGATTCTCTTGTGCTGCAGGCAGGTCCGGACGGCGCGCGGATCATTCTGCTCGGCGGTGAGCCGTTCGAGGAGGAGATCATCATGTGGTGGAACTTCGTCGGGCGCACCCATGACGAGATCGAGCAGTTCCGTGAGCAGTGGCAGGCGCAGGCCGAGCGTTTCGGCGAGGTCGAGGGGTACGAGGGCGAGACGCTGCGGATCCCGGCCCCGAAGCTGCCCGGTGTCCGGCTGCGTCCGCGCAACCGTCGCGGCAAACGGACTGCGTGAAACCCTGAACTACTCATGAGTCACGCCTAGCGTTGTGACCAAGGATCCGACTCAGAGGAAGTGTTGCCCGACATGACCGACAAGCTCGACAACGACGTCCGTGACAACCCCGAGCGCAGCCGTTACGAAGCCGTCCACGACGGTGAGGTGATCGGGTTCGCGGAGTACGACAAGACCGAGGACGTCGTCGTGTTCACCCACACGGTCGTCGATTCGGGGTACGAGGGGAAGGGTGTCGCCGGACAACTCGTCCGGTTCGCACTGGACGCGGTGCGCGACGAAGGCACCCGTGAGGTCGTGCCGCAGTGCTCGTACGTCAAGGGGTGGATCGCCAAGCACCCCGACTACATCCCGCTGGTCTACGGCGAGGCCGCTCCCGCGGCCGACTGATCGGGATCGTCGCCGTGGCCCATCCGAAGATGTTCACCGACGACGACCTGCTACTCGAGCGGGTGCGTGAGATCGCGCTGATCTTCCCGGAGGCGCAGGAGCGGGTGTCGCACGGCAGCCCGAACTGGTTCCACCGCAAGACTTTTGCCTCGTGGCGGGCGCACATCAAGGGCGAGCACGACTCGACCCGGCTCAACCGGGCGCTGTGCTTCCTGCCCGACGAGCAGGAGCGCATCGCGTTGCTCGACGACGAGCGTTTCCATATGCCCGCCTACATCGGGCACTCCGGATGGCTCGCCCTCGACCTCGCGCATCACCTCGGCGAAGCGGGCCGCACGCAGATCCAGCCCGACGACCCGGACGGCGTCGACTGGGACGAGGTGCGCGAGCTGATCGACATGTCCTACCGAAATACCGGTGCGCCGAAGAAGCTCATCACCCAGCTGGATTCGCAGTAGCGGCTGTCGTCCCGGTGCCCCTCGCGGGCGCCGGGAACGACTTGGGCGGTCGCAGACGGGCGACCAATGGAAGATCTCCCTCCTGCGGACGGTAGTAGGTTTGAGGACCCTCTAAGCAAGCGCGCTGGGCTCATATTNGAGGCCACGAGCATGAACGAGGGTACGTCAGTGCTGCTCGGGCTGGAGGACGAGTTCACCGTCCTGCAGCTCGAACGAATCGATGCCGACACGGTGCGTGTCGTCATCGAGGTCATCGACCCGGAGGGCGCCTGCCCCGAGTGCGGGGTGCTCACCTCAAGGATCAAGGAGCGGCCACTGGTTCGAGTCAAGGACTTGCCTGCCTCCGGCCAAAGAACCGATCTGTGGTGGCTAAAACGGCGCTTGGTGTGCCGCGAACCGGCCTGTGGGACAGCGACATTCACGCAGCAGTCCCGCGCTGTGCCGGCACGGTCGCGGCTCGCGACCCGGCTACGAGAGAAGATCGGTTCGGCGATCGCGTCGGGAACCGCGCCGTCAGCGAGGTCGCTAGCGAGTACCAGGTGGCGTGGTCGACCGCGCACCGGGCGCTCATCGCACTGGCCAACCAGTGGCTGCCCGAGCCGGAACCCACCCGCGTGCTCGGCATCGACG